>JBGUEF010000022.1:0-21417 GCA_041821485.1 Deltaproteobacteria bacterium | reverse complement strand
CTATCGATCGGTCTACGTCGACGGGCTGCGTGATCTGTTGAGCGCGCTGCGGGATGCGAACTGCCCACTGCGGCGAGTCTTCTTCACGTCGAGCACCGCGGTGTACGGGCAGAGCAACGGCGAATGGGTGGACGAGCACTCGGCCACCGAGCCATCCCGGTTCAACGGGCGCATTCTGCTCGAGGCCGAAGCGATCGTTCGAGAGGCCCCGGAGACAGGGATCAACGTGCGACTGTCGGGCATCTACGGGCCGGGAAGAACACGGCTCGTGCGTAAGGTCCGGGACGAGGAAGCCACGCCGACTGCCAGTTGGACGAATCGCATCCATGTCGAGGACTGTGCAGGGGCGCTCCACCATCTGATGCGCGTCGGAGCTCCAGAAGACCTCTACCTGGGCTCGGACGACGAACCGGCCACGACGGCAGACGTCGTGAACTGGATGAGTGCCGAGCTAGGCGTCGCCGCACCGCGCCCGGCACTCTCCGAGAACCACGCCGAGCGGCTCAACAAACGCTGCCGGAACGCGCGGCTCCGGGAGACGGGATACCAGTTCCAGTACCCGACCTTCCGCGAGGGCTACGGGCCCATCGTGCGAGAGTTTCTCAGCCAGTCCGCTTGATGACGTGAAAGCCGAAGGGCGTCTCGATGACTCCGCTGGTGTCGCCAACGTCGAGCGCGAAGGCGGCATCCTCGAACCCCTTGACCATTTGGCCGCGGCCGAAGCCACCCAAATCGCCACCCGCCTGAGCCGAGCCGCAATCGGAATGCTCGCGCGCCAAAGCCGCGAATTCTGCCCCACCTTGAAGCTGCTGCTCGATACCGGCGATCTGGGATTCGGCTTCCTCTTTGCTGCGCGTCGCGGAGGAACGCTCCGAGCCGGCATACATGAGTAGAATGTGTGAGGCGTTGATCTGATCTGACATGCTGGTCTCCCCCTTCGAAGGCCGAACCCTAGCAGAAACTCGCTTCGCCCACAGAGGCTAAATCGGGCGCAGTTGGCCCCCGCACGCCGCCTCGACCGCGGCCCGATCGACCTTCCCCGATCGATTGAGTGGAAGCGCGTCGAGCATGCAGATTCGCTTAGGGCGCTTGTGCGGCGCGAGATCGTTCGCCAACTGATCACGAAGGGTGTCCGCGCTGTATCGCGTGGAGTCGGTCACGAGGGCGGCAACCACTTCCTCCCCCCAGTCGTCATGCGGTAGCGAGAAGACGCAAGCGGACGCAATGCCGGGAACGCTTTCTAGCCACGCCTCGACTTCCTGGGGCGCGACGTTCTCCCCACCGGTCACGATGAGATCGTCGATGCGCCCCTGTACGAGGAGCTGACCATCCGGCAAGAACGACCCGAAGTCTCCAGTGCAGAGCCATCCATCCGGCGTCCACGGGGCGCCGCTGCGGTCCTCCCCTAGGTATCCGTCCATCAGCACGTCTCCGCGAACCTCGATCTCGCCCCCACGGACCCGCACTTCGATGCCCGGCAGGGGCACGCCCGATCCAGGTTGGCCGCCTTGCGCCGGACTTTGCGTCGTGATCTGCGAGCAGGCTTCGGTGCACCCGTAGGTCGCGAGGGCGGGGATCCCTCGTTTCGCGGCAAGCCCACGCAAGGCATCAGGGAACGGTGCCCCACCGACCAGGACGGCGCGGAGCTCGGTCCGGGGCTCCCAGAGCGGCTCCTCGAGTGACAGCAAGCGGCGGAGCATCGTCGGGACCACGCTCAGAAGCGTCACTTGATGCTGCGCCATGAGGCGTGTCACCTCAGCTGGGTCGAAGACTCCTGGGCTCAACACGATGCAACTTCTCGCGATGAGGGACCGAGTCACAATCGACAGCCCGCCGACGTGGGCGGGCGGCATGCACAGCAGCCAACGATCCTCGGCGATCCATCCGAGGTTTGCTGCGTGGGCAACCTCCGATGCGAGGAACGCGCGCCGGGATAGCCGCGCGCCGCGAGGTCCGCCTCTCGAGCCGGAGGTGTACGCGATGGCTAGAGTCTGATCGACGGACGTCGCGACGGGGATCGACGGCTGGCCGTCCACGGCGGTTTCGGAAATCTCCGTGGTGATCACATGCGCCGGCCGCGCCTCCCCGAGAATGACGGCGCGTTCTCGATCGCTGAGGCGCGGGTGGAGCAATACCGCTGGGCATCCCAGCTCGAAGAGCGCAAACAAGCAACAGATCGAATCGACGTCCGCGATCGGGCTGAGAGCGACACGAGCCCCGGGCTTGATGCCCTGGGCTCGCAGGGACGCGAGCGCGGTGTGGACGCGTGCAGCGACGTCTGCGTAGGACCAGACTCTGCCGTCGGCGATCAAGCAGTCGCGCGCCGGCGCTTCATTCGCGGCCGTGAGAATGCTCAGCTCACGCATCCGTGTCCTCGTCGAAGTGGAGCCCCAAGCCTGGCGCATCGTGGGGCACGATTTGCCGGTCGCGGATCGCAGCGATCCGGTGGGGTGGCCAGAGGGTAAGCGCCGGATGTGAGCCGAGACCGGCGGCAAGCTCGGTTTGCAGCACCAGCGCGAGCTCGGCGGTGACCGCTCTCGCGATCGGTCCATCGAAGGTGTGCGACACGAGGTACTGCGCGCCATGCGCCGCGGCACGCTCGGCGATCTCAAACGCCGCCCTCAAACCCCCGAGGACCGTGGGCTTGAGCACGACAGCACGGATACTGCCGCTCTCGAGCAGCCGTTGCGAAAGCTCCTCGTCGCGCAGTGATTCGTCGAGCGCATAGGGCAAGGGCAGGTCCAGTGCCGCGGGCCATTCTTCGGGCGCAACGGGCTCCTCGAGCAGCTCTAGCTCGAGAGCTTCCAAGGCCTCGACGTGCCGACGCAGTACTTCGAGTGGGATCCGGCGATTGGCATCGAGGCGGAGAGGGAGGGTCCGATGGGCGCGCCGAATGGCTTCGAGAGCCGTCAGCTCGGCTGCGAAATCGGTCCCGACCTTGAGCTTCAGATGTGTGGCACCGTCTGCAAGGAGCGCATCGGCACATGCCGGCCACGAGGCTGGAAGGGGTTCCATCACCAGATCCACGATTGGAATTGGTTGCCTTTCCGCGTCGCCGCCCAAGATCCGATGCACCGGCTCGTTGCGCGTTTGAGCGAGCCAGTCGAGCAACGCCGTTTCGAGCGCGAAGCGAGCGGCCGGATGCGTCAGTGGATGGGCGGCAAATACGTCCAAGAGGAGCTCGAGCGGGCTCGCGAGCGGATTCGCAGCAACCGGCGCCTCCGCGAGGCGTTGAAGCTCGTCACAAACCTCCGCAATGGAATCGGGTGAGTAGCCCGGAAGCGGAGAGGCTTCGCCGAGCCCGGTCGTGCCGTCGCCGCGCTCGAGCTGAAGGACTGCGAACGTTCGCTTGGAGAGACCTGCAGCCGCGCCTGCGAGCGATTCTGTCAGCTCACCTTCGAGCACGTCGATCTGCGCATGGAGCTCCGTCACAACGCGATCCCGATGGCAAAGAGAATGCCGTAGAGGGAGAGGAGCTTGGCCGTCCAGGCGAGCGTCTGGTTGAGCGCGATTCCACGGTCACTCGCGACAGAGCGAAACAAGCGGATGGCCCAGAGGATCGTGAGCAAAGGAAGGCATACCCAAGCGCTGGTCCAGCCGAGAACAAGCAGGACGACTGGCGTCGCATACGCGGCGAGCAGCAAGATGCCGTATTCCACGACCCCCCCTGCCCTTCCGAATCGAACGACAAGCGTCGTCTTGCCGGCGCGGGCATCCCCTTCGAAGTCGCGCACGTTGTTCACGACGAGGATCGCGGTTGCCAAGGCGCCAATTGGAATCGACGCGACCCAGGCGATGTCTGGCACCGACAGCGCTTGAACGAACGCCGTCCCGCACACCGCTACGAAGCCGAAGAACGCCATCACGAACACGTCACCGAGGCCGTTGTACGCGAGCGGAAAAGGGCCGCCGGTGTATGCGAGGCCCGCGGCCATAGAGGCGAGACCGATCACGATCACGGCTGGGCCGGCGATCGACGTGAGGTAGATTCCGGTCCCAAGCGCGAGCGCGAACGCGACGATGATCCCGCGTCGGAGCTGCCGCACGGTGAGAAGGCCCGCCTGCGCCGCACGCGTCGGCCCAAGACGCTCTTCGGTGTCTGCTCCTTTTTGGAAGTCAAACATGTCATTCGCGAAGTTCGTCGCGATCTGAATGAGAAAGGCGCCGAGTAGCGCGGTAAGCGCCGCATCCCATCGAAAACCACCGACACGCCAGGCGCACGCCGTACCCACCGCCACCGGCGCGAACGCGGCCGTCAGGGTCGCTGGACGGGCGGCAAGGATCCACGCGCGGATCGAACCCGGGGGCACCTCGGTCATCCGCGCGCCCTCTCCTCGAGGCTCCTCAACTCAGCGGCGACGGCGGCTGGGGCCTCGAGAACGAGGTTGTGCCCCACGCCGTCGACCAGTTTTGCATCGACGTGAGCGTTCTCCCTCGCGAGGGCCCTTGCGATGCCGGAAAACTTGGAGTCGTGCGAACCCGTCATCAGCGTGATCGGAATCGGTAAAGATGCCATCGCTGCACGATAGTCCTGCATCTCCGCCAATCCGAGCACATCTAACGCGCGTGCAAGACCCTCTGCATCCTGAGCGAGGCGAATGTCCCGCTGTTCGGCCAGCACCTCTTGCGAGAGCTCTCGCTGGCTCGCGAACAAGGGTTGTTCTTCCCAAGCCCCAACGAACGTTTCGAGACCTTTCTCTCGGAGCGATCGCGCGCGACTTGCGTCGATCGCGTGACGCTCTGCGCGGGCGGCCTCATCGGTCAACCCTGGATGCACGCCGATCAACAACGCCCCATCGAAAATGCGCGGACGCCGGGCGAGCAGGCCGAGCCCAACTCGCGCGCCCATCGAATAGCCGCACAGCAATCGCGGCTCCCCAGCACTCGAGGCGGCCGAGGCGAGCCGAGTGACCTCCTGCTCGAACGATTCGACATCCCTACTCCGCCAGTTGCGCTCATGGCCCAGCAAGGCCGGAATGAGCGGGCGTGGATCGAGCTGGGCATGGTCAAGCACACGGTTCCAACTTCGGGGCGCTCCGGTGAAGCCGTGCAGCAGTATCCACATCAAGAAGCCTCGCGGCGAAGCGCCCGCTCGACCCGGCTGGTGAGCGCGCGACTCTGCTCCAGCGCGCTCTGCGAAGGGACGACGGCCTCGATGACGGTGCATCCTTCCCGCGCATACGCGACTTCGAGCGCCTGCCGGAAGCCTGTCACCGTATCTGCGCTGTGAAACTCGCATTCATAGATCGCTGCCGCACTCTCGAGGTCGGCCTCGTGCGGCGTCGTGAAAAACGGCAGCCAATGCTCGTTGCCGTCCCGCGCAATCGGCAACTGCTCGAAGATCCGGCCACCCCCATTGTTGACCACCACGACGACCACCGGACCGATCAGCCGCGATGCCAACTGCAGCCCGTTGATATCGTGGAGGAAACTGACGTCACCTATCAGAAGCGTCGTGGCTCGTTCCACCCAGGAGGCCACGCCGGCAGCGCCGGATACGACTCCATCGATCCCACTCACACCGCGCTGGGAATGCACGGCGAGCAGCTTCTCGCTCGGCGGCACCCAGGTGTCCACGTCGCGAATCGGCAGACTGTTGCCTAGGACCAGCGCACTGGGGTCCGGCAAAGCATCGAACAAGGCGCGCGCTGCGCCAGCTTGGGTGAGAGCATCGCCGGCCTGGTCGAGGATCGCGGATGCCTCGTCCCAGACCGCGGATTCGGCCCACTCGAAGCCTGCCGCAAACTCGGGATCGCGATGGGCAAGGTCGTACTCGGCTTTGCAAAGCGCAGTGAGAAAGGAGCCGATATCAGCCTGCACGATCGCTTCAGCGTTCGAGCTGGGATCGGCCCACTCCCAGGGATGCACGACGATGCGGGGAATTTCCGTCGTAGCACAAAGCTGTTCCCAACCGTTTGAGGTGGGCGTTGCTCCGAGCTGCAACACGAAATCGGGAAGGCACATCGCCCTGCCGCTCTCGGTTCGCCAAATGGTATCGAATGCTCCCAACGCTCGAGAACCGGACCAGCATCGGAACTGGCTCGAGGCTTCCGCGAGGATGACTGCGCCCGAGCGTTCCGCGAGCTCGTTGAGCGCGTCGACGAACATCGAACTCCGCACGTCGGCCGGACCGCACAGAATCACAGGACGCGCCGCAGCGTCGAGCGCCTCGGCTACGGAATCGACAACCAACGCCGGAACGTGCTCGACGAGCTTGGGGTCGAGTGGACGTGCGCGATACAACTGCGTCAGCGGCTCGGCGAGGATCGCGTCGATGCGCGCTAGGAGCTCGGCGCTCGCCGGTATGGGTTCGAGTGGTTTGCGCGCCTGCGCATTGATGTGGACCGGGCCTGGTTTGACGCCCAAAGCCTCGGATACCGCTTGTGCAACGATTCGCCGCGCGGCGCGCAAGCTCAGCGCATCGTCCCGTGGCTCTCCAAGGTCCGCGAAGAAGCGAACCTTGTTTCCATACAGTCCAATCTGGTCGGTCGTTTGGTTCGCTCCGGAGCCACGCAGCTCTGGAGGGCGATCTGCGGAAAGCACGATGAGGGGTATCCCTGCCTCGCTCGCCTCGACGACCGCCGGAAAGTAGTTCGCCGGAGCACTGCCGGAAGTGCAGAGAAGGAGTGAGGGGCGAAGTGTGCTCCGCGCCTGACCTAGCGCGTAGTGCGCGCCGGATCGCTCATCGAGCGCGCTCACACATTCGAGTCCCTCGTGTTCGAGGGCGGCGATCACGAACGGTGTCGAACGCGAACCTGGACTGATGATCGCGTCCCCGACACCTGCCCGAACGAAGCTGTCGATGACGAGCCTCGCCCACTGGGTCTGTAGATCAGCGGCTGTCCCCATGGAGCGCTCCTAGAAGCGCCTGCATCTTGAGCTCGGTCTCCGCGTACTCCGCGTCCGGATCGGAGTCGGCCATGATTCCGGCGCCAGCGTAGACCCAGGCCTTCCCGTCCCGTAGCAGACCTGAGCGCAGTGCGACGACGAACTCGCCATCCCCGGCGGCATCGGTCCATCCGACCGGCGCGCTGTACCAACCACGCGCCAGCGCCTCGTGCTCGACGATCCATTGAATCGCTTCGTTCGTGGGCACACCGCCGACCGCGGGCGTTGGGTGCAACGCCTGAACGAGCGACAAGATATGCGTCGAATCGCGAAGATGACCTTCGATCGGCGTCTGCATGTGCAACACGTTCGGAAGCTCACGTACGCTCGGTTCCGGAGCGGAACGAAGTGAATCGCAGAACGGCTCGAGCGCCTTGAGAATCGCTTGGACCACCAGCTGATGCTCCTCGCGCTCCTTGGAGCTCGCCATCATTCGGGCGCCATCCCCATGCTCG
This sequence comes from Deltaproteobacteria bacterium, assembly GCA_041821485.1. Taxonomy (GTDB): domain Bacteria; phylum Myxococcota_A; class Polyangia; order Polyangiales; family Houyiibacteriaceae; genus SG8-38. Next base: position 14,074 of record JBGUEF010000022.1, on the reverse strand, counting down.
GTCGAGCCGGCCAGCGCCTCGCTCAAGACTGAAAGCCCGCGGCGCGAGACCAGAAGCTCGGGGGTGGCACCCAAGAACGCCGCGTCACCTTGCCACAGGGCGAAACGCGTGCAGCCCGGGAACCTCGCTTCGAGGCGTTTGAGCACATCGAGAGAACCCGCGCCTGTCTCGAGCTCGACGACGCAGTGCCTCGCGGCGACGACTTTCTCGAAGCTACCGTCTTGGATCTTGCGTCGAATGTCTTCGACCTGGCGGGACCAGGTTTCGTGATCGGCTTCATCGATGCGTCGCACCGAAACGGGGGGTGGAATCACGCCGATCGGGCGTTCGAGGCTCTCCCAGATCGTGTCGAAAACGTCGAGGACCTGCTCGGCCTCCGGGCTCTCCGACTCGCAGACGGCAAGGGACAACCAAGCGCGCTCGCCGACGTGATAGGTCCAGGTTGGCAAGAGCAAGAAACCGTCACCGAAGCTCTCCCAGGGCATCTGTTGAGCAGCGCCCGGCGCAAAAGAGGCTCCGCCAAAGACGCGCGGCGCGGGGCTCGCTGCATCGGCCACGTGATCGGTACGCTCGAAGAACTTGCCGATAGCAGGCGCGTTGGGCGACAGCGTCTTCGCGACGCCAAGCCCTGAGCATGCGTCAGTCTGCGGCGGGTCCCACAAGATGCTGGCCTCGTGTGGAAAGGCACGAAGCAAAGCATCGGGCCGGGCGACCGGCGCTGGGACCGTCACGATGAGGTTGTTCCTGGTAGAGGTGCGAGCCCGGAAGGCCTGCTCCAAGAACGCCCTCGAGGTTTCCCGCGTCGGGACTCCTTCGAATGCAAAGGCTGCGCTCTGAGACCTCATGACGCGGCCTCGATCGGCTCGGCGACGAACAAGGTGCACGCGCCAAAGGTCAGTGGCTTCACGTCTAGGACGTTCAAGCCGCACGCCTGCATCTGCTTGGCGAAGTCGTCTGCGGATGGAAACGCTGCAATCGACTCCTGCAAGTATTTGTATTCGCGCGAGCCCGATAGCATGCCGCCGATCTTCGGAATCACCTTGCGGACATGAAATCGGGCGATCGGGCTGAGCCAACCGACGCTCGGCTCGCCCAGCTCCAGCACGGCGATGCGCCCGCCAGGCTTGGTGACTCGCGCCATCTCCGCGAGCGCGGCGCTTCGGTCCGGGACGTTGCGAATCCCAAACGCGATGCAGCACCCGTCAAACGAGTCGTCTTCGTAAGGAAGGGCCTGCGCGTCGCCTGCTTGCAACTGCACCCGGTCGGCGAGTCCGCTGCGAGCGACTTTGTGGGCGCCGACTTCCAACATTCGACTGGAAGGATCGCTCCCCACGACGCGCGCGTCGGGGTGAATACGCGCGATCATCAGAGCGAGGTCACCCGTACCAGTCGCAAGGTCGAGAACACGAGCTTCCGCGGGGAGCTCCATCGCGGCCACAGTCTTGCGCCGCCACGACTGGTCGATGCCCATCGACATCACCCTGTTCAGCAGGTCGTAACGGCCCGCGATATGATCGAACATCTCCCCGGAACCGGGGTTGGGCGACGGGCTCTGGTGAACCGGTTCGCTCACTGACCACCTCGTTTGAGCTTCTTCGCCTGAAGCCGGGCGTTCTCCTGCACCTCTTGTTTGCGCGAGTGGAGCCGCATGTGTCCACGCTGGATCCCCTCCCCCGCGAGTGCGCGAAGCGCGGCAAGGTTCGACGCCATGCCCGCGGCACCCATGACGATGGCCAGCTCTCCGGCGTTCTTCACGCCCATGAGCTCGAACCCGGCGCGCACGCCGCGATGCACTCGCGTGGAGCCGCCTACGGTTCCGACCGCCATCGGCATGTCGAGCTCCCCGTGGACGCCGCTATCGGTGCGGCTCCACACGACGAGCGGCTTGTAAGTGCCCGTCACCGACGCAAACGCATGGGCGCCCGCTTCGATGGATCGCCAATCCTGCCCCATCGCCAGGGCGACGGCGTCGACGCCGTTCATCACACCCTTGTTGTGGGTGACGGCTCGGAAAGGATCGAGCTCGGCAAAGCGGCTTGCTTTGACGATTCCGTCCGCCAAGTCCGGCCCGCCGAGCGCGTCGACGCTTACATCGCAGTGCACTCGAACCCGGCGCCGCAAGGGCAGATTGCTGAGGATGCGAAGGCCAACGCTGCCGCCAGTGAGCTCGACAATCCTCGGGGCAACCGCTTCGGCGACCGCATCGACGACGTTGGCACCCATCGCGTCGCCGACATCGACGTAGAGGTGCACGACCATCACGCCGTCACTCTCGTCGAGGACGCGCACGTCGAGATCGCGGCAACCCCCGCCGCGCTTCACCATGCCTGGAATGGCTTCGTCGGCGATTTGGAAAATGAGATCCCGCTCGGCTTCGACGCGTGCCTTCGCCTCATGCGGATCGGGCACGTCATCAAATTGAACCTGGGTGGTCATGATCGGCGCTGTCGCCTCACCGAAGAATCCGCCGGTCATCCGCACCTGTCGTGCCGCATTCGACGCGGCCGCCACGACCGAAGGCTCCTCGACGGCCATCGGCACGAGCACGTCGTTGCTGTTCACGCGGAAGTTGAGAGCGATCGCAAGGGGCAGGCCGTGCACCCCGATCACGTTTTCGCTCATGCGGTCAGCGATGTCGAGGGTGAGCCGGCCGCCATCTTGCAAATGCCGAACAGACTCTTCGGAAAGCAGGCCGGTGTCGATTATGGTTCTCAGCCGCTCTTCGACGTGCTCTCGGTAGAACCCCGGGATCCGGCTGGTCACGGATGGTGGTTGCTTGGACATCAGTGCTTCCTTCTTCGGTGCTCCCTAGGACTCCCGGTGAACAGTGGCACGGGCCACCGTAATCAATGCATCTCGCGCGCGGCTCTCTGGCAGGCCACCCAGCGCCAAGCAGGCGGCGTCGGCCTTGCGAATCGCGAGCTCGCGGGTCGACTCGAGGGCGCCCGTGTGATCGAGCACGGACAGGAGGCGCGACTTCGCTTCTTCTGGAACCTCGTCTGCGGGGCTCGCCACCAACTCTTCGAGCACTAGCCGAAGCGAGGGGTCCCGCTCGAGGGCGACGATCACCGGGTGAGTCATCTTGCCTTCGCGCAGGTCCGTGAACGGCGATTTCCCAATCGTCGAGCCGTCGCCGGCGTAGTCGAGGTGGTCATCAATCAGCTGAAACGCGACTCCGAGATGGAGCCCGTACTCTTCGAGCGCCTTGCACGCATCCAGGGGGAGACCACCTGCACGCGCCCCGGCGAACATCGCCCAGCGAAATAGCGCTGCGGTCTTGCCCTCGACCACCTGCATGTACGTCCGCATCCGTGCGTCGATGCGACCACGGTTCTCGAGCTGAATGGCCTCGGCAAAGATCATCTCGTCGATGATGTCGAGCAACCGAACCAACACATCAGGCATGTCGGCGGCGCGCACGCGGCGCAACGCATCGACGAGCAACCAGTCGCCAGCGAAAATCGAAGCCGCATTTCCGTAGAGGGTGCGGGCCGACGGCACCCCACGGCGTTGGTCGCCTGCATCAACGACGTCATCGTGCAGCAGTGTCGCGCAGTGGACCAGCTCCACCGCCACCCCGAACTCGCGGGTCTTGTCGTCGAGGCCCTCACCCAGCCGCGAGGCCAAGGCCACGCACATCGGACGGAGGCGCTTCCCGGCGATCTCGAGCAAATGGTGAGCACTCTTGTGAACTACGCTCTTACCGACGGGAAGGCCCTGGATGCCCTCCTCGAGCGCCGCCATGTCCCACTTCACCAAGTCGGCGAGGTCGGCCAAGTGGGCGGAGAGGTCTCCAAGCCCTTGCGAATCGCACACCGCCTGAAGGCTCGTGAGGACGTCGGACGACGAATCCGAGCGAACAGCCGCTATCAACGACATCGCAGGCCTCCGTTGAGTCTCCCGTGGCGCATCACTCTTCTTCTTCCGCCGATTGCAGGTCGGCCGGGTTGATCATTCGTCCAGCGACCAGCAGCCGAACGAGTCGTTCGCCGGCCTTTGATAGCGCACTCAGGCGCGAAAGTCGCTTGTGCATGTAGTCGACGCGACGCCGATCCTCGCGACCCAGCTCTCCCCGGGCCTCCTCCAAATGCCGCTGTGCGTCAGCGAAGGCGTCGATGGCCTCGCGAATGAGGTTGAGCTCGCGCCGCTCGTAGACACGGCGCAGAAGCTTCCAAACACTGCTTTCCGCTTGGTAAAAGTCCTTTCGCTCTCCGGGACGCCATATCTTGCGGACAGCGCCCCAATGGACGAGCTCTCCGAGCGACAGGCTCACTGCGCTGCTGCTCAGCTGAAGGGTCTCGGCGAGATCAGCGGTCGTCATGGGGTCGGGAGAGAGATAGAGAATCGTCCATAGGCGGCCCATGTGCCGACGAAAGCCCCAAAACTCCATCAACCGGCCCATCGCGTCGGCCGCCCGCAACTCGGCCTCACGCCACAAGGGCTTAGAATCATTGGGGTTTTGTTGTTTCGCGGCGGCGGTCGGCACTCGGTCAGCTCAGTTTGTTCAAATTTTCCTGAACAGACGTAGGACCCGGGCGGCGGCCAGTCAAGTCAATGACCGAAGTGGCAATGCCCGGGTTTCGGGGTGCTAGAGTCCGCAGCCCCAATGAGCAGAAAACTCAATAAGTACAGCAGCCGAATCACGCAGCCCCCGTCCCAAGGCGCCTCGCAAGCCATGTTGCACGCGACAGGGCTGACGCGCGCCGACATGGACAAGCCCGAAGTCGGCATTTCGGCGGTCTGGTACGAGGGCAACAGCTGCAACATGCACCTCAACGACCTCGCAGCCGTCGTGAAGCGCGGGGTCGTCGACGCAGGTCTCGTCGGGATGCGGTTCAACACCATTGGCGTCTCCGACGGAATCTCGATGGGCACTGACGGCATGAGTTACTCGCTGCAGTCGCGCGACTTGATCGCCGACTCGATCGAAACCGTCATGGCCGCGCAGTGGTACGACGCGAACATCTCGATTCCCGGATGCGACAAGAACATGCCGGGCTGTATGATCGCGATCGGCCGGCTGAATCGCCCGGCATTGATGATCTACGGCGGAACGATTCGCGCCGGACATGGCAATGAAGGCGAGAAGCTGGATATCGTGTCTGCCTTTCAGTCGTATGGCGAGCTCCTCGCAAAATCGATCGACGAGAGCAAGCGACTCGACATCATCGAGCACGCCTGCCCAGGGGCTGGTGCATGCGGCGGGATGTACACCGCAAATACGATGGCATCGGCAATCGAGGCGATGGGGATGTCCCTGCCCTACAGCTCGTCGACCCCGGCAGAAGATCCCGCAAAACATGAGGAATGCCTGCGCGCGGGGGAAGCGATCAAACTGCTGCTGGAAAAGGACATCAAGCCGCGTGATATCATGACGCGCGAGGCCTTCGAAAACGCGATGGTGACCATCATGGCGCTCGGTGGTTCGACGAACGCCGTGTTGCACCTGGTGGCAATGGCGCGCGCAGTCGATGTTCCCTTGACGATCGACGACTTCCAAACGGTCAGTGATCGCGTTCCATTTCTCGCCGACCTCAAGCCGAGCGGGCAATACGTGATGGAAGACCTGCACAACGTAGGTGGGACGCCAGCGGTGCTTCGATATCTCCTGGCGCACGGAGCCCTTCACGGCGACTGCCTCACCGTCACCGGCAAAACGCTTGCGGAGAACCTCGCGGACCTTCCTGACCTCACCGAAGGACAGGACGTCATCCATCCTTGGGACACACCGATCAAGAAGACGGGCCACCTGACGATCCTTCGGGGCAGCCTCGCGCCGGACGGATCGGTTGCGAAGATCACCGGCAAAGAAGGCTACTACTTCAAGGGCCCAGCCAAAGTGTTCGACTGCGAAGAGGACATGCTGGCGGCCATGGAACGCGGTGAGATCGGCAAGGGCAATGTCGTCGTCATTCGCTACGAAGGGCCCAAGGGTGGTCCCGGGATGCCCGAGATGCTCTCGCCGACGTCGGTGATCATGGGCGCCGGGCTCGGCCAGGACGTTGCGCTGATCACCGACGGCCGTTTCTCAGGCGGCTCGCACGGCTTCATCATCGGACACATCACGCCCGAGGCGCAGGAGGGTGGCCCTATCGCCCTGGTACGCGACGGCGACATCATCGCCATCGATGCCGAAGCGCGATCCATCGATCTCGTCGTGGACGAGGCCGAGATGGCCAGGCGACGCGCCGAATGGAAAGCGCCCGAGCTCAAGGCCACGCGCGGGACACTCTACAAGTACATCAAAAATGTGAAGTCCGCGTCCGAAGGTTGCGTGACCGACGAATAGGGGCCCCACTCACGGGGAAGCCTAGACCGTTCAACTGGACCGGAGCACCGTTCGCCCGGTTTCCCCAGCAATTACGTGGGCCGACCCTAGACTAGCTGGGTCAGGGCAAGCGCGAGACTCAGCCGCAGGGGACCGACCATGTACATCAACAAACGGGGCGTCCGCGAAATCGGAAACGTCCTTTTCAAGAAGCCGACCGTTGGCCGCCTGGTGACCACCGCTTGGATCGCCCCGATCTTTGTCGGCCTCCGCCAGACGGCGGCTACCTTCCGCGCGTTCGATGAGATCCTGTACCCCGAGTACCGCGATCAGAAGGTCGAGCGGCCGGTTTTTGTCTTCGCCAATCCGCGCAGCGGCACCACCCTAGCCCACCGCCTCATCAGCATGGACGACGAGGTCTTCACCACGGTGAAGCTCTACCAGACGATTTTCCCCGCCGTCACTGCGACAAAAACCTTCAAGCGACTGATCGAGCTTGCCGAGACCAGCGTCGGCTCGGTCCTCCACCGCGCGTACGACTTCTTCAACGGCCCGCTCGCAAGCCGCTGGCAGGGCGTCCACGAGCTCAGCCTCGCCCAGGCCGAGGAAGACGTCTGCACGCTCATTTGGAGCCTCGAATCACCGACGACCGGGCTGCTCTTCCCCTTCATGGATGACCTGCCGAGCCAGACGTGGATCGACCGCCAACCGCCCGAGGATCGGCGTGCGTTCATGGACTCCTACGAAAACACGATCAAGCGTCACGTGTACGAGGCAGATGGGAAGCGCTTCTTGAACAAGAACGTGTTCTTCTCGACGCGCGTCCGCGCGGTCCACGAAAAGTTTCCAGACGCGGCGTTCGTGTACCTGGTGCGCAACCCGCATGACAGTCTGCCGTCGTTCCTCAACATGTTCTACCAGGCGTGGAAGGCGCACTCACCGAGCATCCGCCCTGACGGCGAAGAGATCCAAGCGCTCAAGCGCCTCGGCTACGACTACTACCGATACGCCCTCGAGTGCCGCAAGGAGATCCCGGAGGACCAGTTCATCGTGATCCGCTACGAGGATCTGATCCGAGACCCAAAGAAAGCGATCCTCGGCCTGTACGGTCGGCTGGGCATGCCCGTCAGCGAGGCATTCGAAGCGAAGCTCGACGAAGCCGTGGCCGCCCATCGCGAATACGAAAGCCCCCGAGACTTCGAGCTCGACTTCTTCGGCATCAGCCGAGAAGAAGTCTCCCAGGAGCTCCGAGAAGTCTTCGAAGAGTTCGGCTACGACACCCCAGACCAAGCCCACTACCTAGAAGCCGCCGAATAAAAAGGGGACAGTCCCCTTTTTCAAAGGGTTAATTTCCCCGGATCCTCGCTCGGCTTAACCCCTGGAAAAAGGGGACTGTCCCCTTTTCCGCTATGTAACGTGGGTGGGTTGGGGATGTACGGTTGGGGCGCTGAGGAGGTTGTATGGCGGATGTCGAACGGTTTGAGTTTGAGGGGAGCGATGGGCAAATGCTCTCGGCTCGGATTCACTTGCCGGCAGTGGAGCCGATGGCGTGCGCGGTGTTTGCGCATTGCTTTACGTGCTCGAAGGAAAGTCGCGCCGCTACGCAGATCAGCTCAGCGCTCGCAGAGAAGGGGATTGCAACGCTGCGGTTCGACTTCACTGGGCTTGGCGAGAGCGAGGGGGAATTCGATGGCACAACCTTCTCGCACAACGTGAGCGACATCGTCGCGGCCGCGAGCGCGCTACGGGAAGCGTATCGGGCGCCCGCGTTGCTGGTGGGTCACAGCCTCGGGGGTTCCGCCGTGCTCGCCGCGGCCGCACAGATCCCGGAAGCTGTGGGCGTGGCGACAATCGGCGCGCCGTTCGAGCCGAAGCACGTGGCACGATTGTTCGACGCGTCGCTCGAAGAGATCGAAGCCGTCGGGCACGCGGATGTGGACCTCGGCGGTCGCCAGTTCACCATCCGTAAGAGTTTTCTCGACGACCTTCAGAACCACTGCAACGCCGAACGGATCGGCAGCATGAAGAAAGCCCTCGTGGTCTTTCATTCCCCGCAGGACGAGGTCGTCGGAATCGACAACGCCCGAATGATCTACCAGGCGGCGCGGCACCCGAAGAGCTTCATCTCCTTGGACGGGGCCGATCACTTGCTGGGTCGACGGAGCGACTCGAGGTACGTCGCCGAGGTCCTGGCTGCCTGGGCCAGCCGCTATCTACCGGAGACGCCCGTCGAGGAGATCCCCGAGGATACTCCGGAGGGCGAGGTCGTCGTCGAGGGCAGAACAAGCGGCTTTTTGCAGCAGATTCGGGCTCGCAATCTCACGTTTTCCGCCGACGAACCCCTCGACAAGGGCGGAACGAATCTGGCCCCCAACCCTTACGAGCTCCTCTTGGCGGGGCTCGGCGCATGCACTTCCATGACCCTGAAGATGTATGCCGGCCGGAAGGAGTGGCCTCTCGACGCGGTCCGGGTCACCCTTCGCCACGATCGCGTTCACGCCAAGGACTGCGAGGACTGCGACAAAGACACCGGCATGATCGACGTGATCGACAAGAAGCTCGAGCTCGAGGGTGACCTCAGCGAGGAACAGCGTGAACGGCTTCTCGAAATCGCGGCCAGGTGCCCGGTGCATCGAACCTTGCTGAACGAAATCAAGATTCGGTCGGAGCTGGCTTGACGACGCTTGCTTCGGTCAACGATGTTTCACTAGCACTTGGGGGACAGACGCTTTTTGACGGGCTGTCTCTCCAGGTGCACAAGGGCGATCACATCGGGCTGGTTGGACCGAACGGCTCCGGCAAGTCGAGTCTTTTCCGATTGCTCGCGGGCAGCATCGAACCCGACGGGGGAACGGTCAAGACGCTGCCTGGGGTGCACGTTGGATTTCTCCCTCAAGAGATCGCTTCATTCCCGAACGAGAGCGTGCTGCCTTTCGTGTACAATAGCGTGCCCACACGGCCTGAGCTTCGCGAAGAGCTCGAACGGCACGAAGCCCGGTTGGCAGAGCTAGAACACTCGAGCGCGGCCAACGAAGAAGAGCTGGTCACGGTCGCGAGTGAAGTCGCAGAGCTTCATGAGAGAATCGCCGCGCTCGACGCACGGTTCTCTGAGCACGAGGCGAAGCGGATCCTTCATGGGCTCGGCTTCAGCCAAAGCGACCATCAACGCCCGCTCTCGGAGCTCAGCGGAGGCTGGAAAATGCGGGCCGTACTGGCCTCCCTCTTGTTTCAGAAGCCCGGCCTGCTCCTCCTCGACGAACCGACCAACCACCTGGACATGCCCTCGGTAGCCTGGTTTTCGAAGTTCCTGAGCGCCTACGACCAGGCGCTCTTTCTGGTCTCCCACGACAGGGAGTTCCTCAACGAGCAGGTCAACCGCGTCGTGAGCTTCGAGCCCGAGGGCGTCCGCACATTCCGCGGAAACTATGAACGGTATCTCTTGCAACGCGAGGAGGAGCGCGAGCTTCTCGAAAACACGGCGAAGAACCTCGAAAAGGAGAAGGAGCACCTCGAGCAGTTCGTCCGCCGCTTTCGCGCCAAAGCCAGCAAGGCCGCTCAGGTTCAGAGCCGGGTACGCAAGCTCGAGAAAATGGGCTCGGTGGAGCTCCATCGCTCAGCCCGCGAAGTGCGCTTCTCGTTTCCTGCAACCGATCGTGGCGCGCGAACGCCGATGCGCGTCGACGACCTTTGTAAGTCGTTTGGTGAGCACGTGGTGCTCGACCGGGTGTCGCTCGCCGTGGAGCGCGGGGACCGCATCGCCATCGTCGGCCCCAACGGCGCCGGGAAGACCACGCTGCTGAAGATCCTCGCGGGAGAAATCGAGGCCTCGGATGGACGCATCCATCTACCGGGGCAGTCGAGCGTTCGATACTTCGCGCAGCATCACGCCGAGGCGCTCAACCTCGACCGGACCGTGCTCCAAGAGGTCTCGTATGCCAGCGACGGCACGAGCGTACAACGCGTTCGCGCTGTACTCGGAGCTCTCCTGTTTGGGGATCTCGCCGTCGACAAGCGAGTGTCGGTGCTGTCCGGAGGTGAGCGTGCGCGGGTCGCCCTCGCCAAGATCCTCGTCCGGCCCGGCAACGTATTGCTAATGGATGAGCCGACCAACCACCTCGACCTGCAGACCACCGAGGCCCTGACCGACGCGCTCGCCACCTACGACGGAACCCTGCTCTTCGTCAGCCATAACCGGGCTTTCATCCGCCGGCTCGCGACCAAGCTCTGGGTCGTGCACGACGGCACCGTCGAGAGCTACGGCGGCACTCTCGACGACTACCTCTGGTCCTGCCAACAGCGAGACGTCACCCCGGCCACTGCAACCGCGATCAAACCAGTAGCCCAGAAGAAAAGTCGGCAAGCCCGCAAGGAACAACGCCGCAAGGAAGCCGAGCTTCGGGCCAAACAGAACCAGGGCGTCAAACCACTCGAGAAGCGCGTCGCCTCGCTCGAAGAGACGATCGCAAAGCTCGAACGCGTGATTGCAGAGCACAACGACGAGCTGAGCAAGCCCGAGGTCTACGACGACGCGGAGCGCCGCGACGCCCTGTTACGCGAAGTGCAAGAAGCACAGACCGAGCTCGACCGGTCCTTCGCCGAGTGGACGGAGTCCCATGAGAGACTCGAACAGCTTCACGCGGAGATCGCACTGATCGATTGATGCGAATCGCCGGACACTCTCACCGGGGTTGTCCATACGTAATTGTTCACTCGTTGCGCGAAACGAAACCGCGCCCGATTGAAACCGATCGCACTTTTCAGCAGCGCAGTGGATGCGCGTGAATTGGCAGCGGCGCAATTTCGTCGCCACGTGCGCGCGCGACCACGCAGCGCTCATACCAACTTAAACGACATCGCGAGTGTAAACAGGCACTTTTGGAGCGACCCCGTTTATTCGATGTTTCGGTACGGAATATGCAGTGACTACCAGCGTGCAGGTGGCATCGAATGATAAGAGTATCCATCATAATCGCTGTGAGTCTCGCGCTGTCGGCTTTCGCTAGTGCGGCGCGCGCGGACACCGAGCTCGAGGTGGGCCCATCGATCGTGCTGACGAACCAGGTTCCCGACGGTGAGCTTACGGCCAAGACAAAGCTCGTACGTTTGGGGAACGGGACGCTGGTTGTCGCCTACGGGGACGCCGGGACGACTGAGAATGTCTACGACGTGAAGGCACGAGCTGAACGGCCTGCGCGCGACATCTTCACCACCAGTTGCAACGCCAACAATAGCGACTGCGGGCAGGTATCTAATTGGAGCACGCCGGTCAACATCTCCCGCACAGCGAGCGAGACTTCTGCGACGACAGCGTGGAAGGGACCCGCGGAAGGCCCGCTGCCCTTCTATGGAGACTCGGACAAGCCCAATATCTTCAGCAACGGCCCGGCGGTGGTGATCACTTGGGCCGACAAGCTTTGCGACGCCGCCGTGCAGGGTTCAGTCACCTACGTCGAGCTCGAGCAGCGAGAGATGCCCTACAGTTGCCTCTATGTCAGCCGCTCTCTCAATAGCGGAGCAACGTGGTCGACCGCACAGCGGCTTTCGAGCGGCCTGCGCGACGCCAAGCAGGATGTGAACCGCGGCGGCGAAAAGGCATGGGTCATCACCTGGCAAGAGGATCCCGCGGGCCTTCAACTCGGTCAGGCGGAGGGGCCAGGCGACGGCGGGTCGGGTGCTAAGGTTTCGAAGGGCACAGACGTCTGGTACAGCTATTTGGCTCGGACCGATTTCGACCTCGGCACCGAGTTTCCCGATCCGATTCGGTTGACGAACAACTTCACCAAGATGGCCACGGGCGATGACCCGGACCCCAATGCGGAAAGCGGAACCGAAGGTGCGTCCCGGCCCAACTTGGCTCTCATCGGGAACACCGTGTTGGTCGCCTACGAGGAGACAAAGAGCCTCGAGGGGCTCGACGAAGGCAAGTATGTTCGCTTCAGTTCGTTCCGCTTTGATCAGCCTCCGACGAGCTGCGCGCTCGACACCGGCACAGGTGGCACGGGTGGCATCGGTGGCCAAGGCGGCCAAGGCGGAATGGGTGGCGGCGGCGTTGGCGGCGAAGCCGGCGCTGGTGGCATCGGCGGAATGGGTGGCGGCGGCGTTGGCGGCGAAGCCGGCGCCGGCGGGACCGGCGGAGTCGCTGGCATCGGCGTCCCGAGCGTCCTGGCCGACGCGAGTGGGGAGATCGGCATCGATCAATGCCGGATGAGCCCCAATGGAGACCCCTATCCCGATCCGTCGGACCCGGCGCGCGTGGGTTGCATTCTCTCGGCGCCGAGTGAGAACGCGCGCCGAGTGCGCTTCTTCGGTCAGGGTACGCCCGGACCAAACTCCGGCGTGAAGCTCTTCATGATCTGGAAGCAGGGGGAGTTCGACGAGGGAGGCCCGTCCGACATCGTTGGCCGCGCGGCGACTGGCTTCGCCCCCGCCGATTTCGTGCAGTCGGTGAGCGTGCCGAGCGCAAGTGCCCCCGGTGACGAGCTCGATGGCTGCTACATCCGGGGCGTGGAGGGGCCGGTGCCCTCCGGAGCATTCGCCAACAGCCCCGCGATCAACCTGAGCGCAGAGACGGAAGCCGGCGGTGATCTCGACGCGAGCACCGGCGACAATATCGTCGAAGACGCCCGCGCACACCGCGGCCTCATCACAGGCGATTTCATAGCGCTCGGCTACAGCTACACGCCCGACTGGGCGGTCGCCCGTTACACCGACCAAGAGAACTATGAGTTCTGGATCCGTCGCACGACCGATGGGGGTGCGACTTGGAGCGAACCCGTCGACCTGACCTCGGAGAGCACCTTGCAGGTCGCGACCCGCCTCGGCCTGTCCGAAGCCGGCATCAACGTCAAGGAGCCACGCATCGTCAAGACGCCAGGCAACGGTCCAGGCTGTCCAAATGGCGATCCCGAGGACGAGACGACCACACGACCGAGCGACTGCCGCGATCCGAGAACCTTCGTCGTCGCCTGGGGTACTGAGACCAACGTCTATGAGCACAAGGGCGGTGCCGAAGACATCGACATCTTCATCACCCGCTCGACCGACAAGGGCGCAACGTATGAGCCCTACCAGGTGCTGGCCGGAGCCCAGTCGCCCGAATTCAACGAGCTCGACGAGATGGAGTCGCAGCTCCGGCCCACCCCCGATGGGAAGACCGTTTTCAGCGTATGGAACGAAGTGAGTGAAGAGAGCGGCGCCAACGGTCGGTTCGCCATCGCGGTGGAGACTGAGATTCCGGTCGAGCCAGAACCCGACGCGGGTGTTCCCGACGGAGGGACAGAACCGGACGCTGGGACGGAGACACTCGGCACTGCTGGCTGCGGCAGTTGCACGGTGAGCACGCAAGATGGCGCTGGTGACATCGTGTTGTCCCTCGCTGTCCTCACCATTTTGCTCTTTCGCCGTCGGCGCATGGGCGCGCGGCATTTGACCCTTAGGCACTGAACCGGGAGGAATGTCATGACTACTCAAAAACAAATATCTCGAACCTTGATTGGGCTCGCGATAGGCTTTGGGTTCATGTGGGCTGGGACCGCGCTGGCCGAGGAGCCCGTACCTCCTGGTCCCGGAGTCACGATCGATGTGACCGGAGTCGCCGAGCCTACGTCGCCAGATCCCGTTGCGAACTGCACGGGTACCGACCCGGTGATATGTCCTACCCTGCGAGAAGCGATCATGTTCGCCAACGGGAATACCGCGACGGACGGAACGCAGACACAGGATACGATCATGCTTCCGGCAGGAACCTACGTGCTCACAATCGAGGGTGCGGACGAGACGTTCGAACCCGGTGGCAGCCCCGACGAG
>JBGUEF010000021.1:0-21595 GCA_041821485.1 Deltaproteobacteria bacterium | reverse complement strand
GGTGAACCCGCCAAAGTCCACGCTCAGCTCCTCACACAGCGTCGCCGTTTCGACGCAGTTGTCGACGTTGAAGCAAGCGTCGTACACAGGTGACAGATAGTTGGGGCGGCTCGAGCAGCCGAGCCATGCGCAGCAGATGAGCGCTCCGACGATCGGCATCAGCAAAGAACGAAGCATGGCCTCAGTTTAGCCAGCGCGGCTCATCGGCGCGACCGCCCTGCACCACATCGAAGTCGCTCTTCTTCCTGCGCCGTTTGCCTCGCTTGGGCCGCCGCCGCCCGGGTGGGCGCCTCAGCCATTCGATGAAACCCATGCCACCGCCGATGGCACCGATGTCGGCCGCAAGGGCGACAGCATCGCCTGAGGTGATGAACATCAGCGCGCTCAACGCGAGCACGAGATAGATGATGTGCACTGGCTTCATGTCGATGACGCCGAAAAAGCTCATCCGTCCCTGGCCACGGTAGGACCAGGCAAAGGCCGCGATCGACCCGAGGAGGAGCGCCTGCGCGCCATACAAGGCCGATGGGCTCGGAACCATGAGCCCGACGATCAGTGCCAGAAACGCGGCCGACAGCGCCGCGACGACACAGAGCTGAATGGTGCGCTTTTCCCCGAACCGCTGCTCGAATGGGGCGAGCATCCACCACAGGAACACGAGCGTGATCAGCATGGAGAACACCGCTTGCGGACCGGTCGGGAAGGCGAGGACGTGGGTGCCGAGTTGCCAGAGTGTGTGCAACCCGGGCTGCGCGGTGTTGAGCGCGAGAATCTCGAAGATCGGCACACCTGCCCAGTTCTGAAGGATGATCTGCATGATCCACGCCCCGAACAGCGCGATCAGCAGCTTTTTGACGAACGGGGTCAGTGGGGGAAAGCGAAACACAGTCTTTGTCTAGTCATCGTGGAGCGGGTCCGCAAGGGATCAACGTGGTGGGCATATGACGCCGCCGTCGGCAGTTTGGAAATTGACCGTGCCGACATCCAAGAGGAGCTGGGTGCCACCGTCTATCGGCGTGATCTGAGTTTCTACGATTGGGGAGCAGTCGACCACGAACTTGAGGTCGGTGGTCGCGCGCCATCGGGACTTGTATTGCTCGGTAGGCGGGTTCTTCAGAATCTCGCCACTTCCGCCGCATCGGTTCCGCGTGACGACCATGGTGTCGAGGTACGCTCCCCCGTCGATGATCGCGGCGTTGGAGTCCGTCGTGGGATCGCATCTCAGCTGAAACTCGGGGGCGGCCCAGAACTCGCGCTCCGGCTCATCAATGATGGCGAGCTCCACCAGCGCGATATTGCCGCATGTTTCGGCCGTCGGATTCTGGCCATCGACGAGCCAGCGTCCGCGCACTTGCACGTCGCACCCCGACGGATTGAAGCGCACGTCCTCGACGCAGCCTGCTGGTAGCGCGCCACCCATCAGCGCCAACGCGAGCACGAGCTTTGGAACCCTCATCTGCCGGTAGCCTATCGCGCCCCAAAATGCAGTCAATTCGAGAGTTGACAGGGCGTCTTCCATGCTTAGTTTGCGGCAATCGTCGGAAGATGGCTGAGGCGCAATGGTGGCGTCACGGCCTGCTCCGGGTCGATGCCGCCTCTCTCTACAGGAAGCCGTCTAGCTGAAGACTTCGTCGACCAAGAGCTTCTGCTCGAGCCGGTGCGACGCGCCCGAGCCGGTGGCCGGGCTGGCGCTTTCCGGGCGGGCGACGCAGCGAAGCGGCTGTTCGTCGCCGAAGACTTCAGGGAGCCGCGCACGCATGAAGTACCAGGCGCCCATGTTCCAGGGCTCTTCTTGCACCCAGACCAGGTCGACGTCCTTGGGATAGGGGGCGAGGCGGGCCTGGAGCTCTCTCGCGCGAAGCGGGTAGAGCTGTTCGACGCGAAGAATACCGATGTCGCTGTTCTCGCCCTGTTCTCGTCGTTCGAGAAGGTCGTAATAGATCTTCCCGGTGCACATCACGAGGCGCCTCACCTTGCTAGGATCTACCGCTGGATCGTCGGGGATGATTCGTTGGAACGCGCCCTCGGCTAGCTCGTCCATCGTGCTGATCGCGCGACGATGTCGCAGCAGGCTCTTCGGGCTCATGACGATCAGCGGCTTGCGCCAGGGACGTAGCACCTGACGACGGAGGCAATGGAACAGCTGCGCGGGTGTCGTGAGGTTGACGACCTGCATGTTGTCTTCGGCGCAGAGCAGCAGGAAGCGTTCGAGCCTCGCGCTCGAGTGCTCCGGGCCCTGGCCCTCCATTCCGTGAGGAAGCAGCAGCACCAAACCGCTCAAGCGGTGCCACTTGTCCTCTGAGGAAGAGATGAATTGGTCGATGATCACCTGCGCGGCGTTCACGAAGTCACCAAACTGCGCTTCCCAGCAGACCAGCGCGTCCGGCGAGTCCAGCGAGTAGCCCCACTCGAAGCCAACGACACCGGCCTCGGAGAGCGAGCTGTCGTAGATTTCCAAGTGCGCCTGGTCAGGGCTCAGGTGGCCGAGCCGGGTGTATCGGCGGCCGGTCTTGGAGTCGAAGATCACCGCGTGGCGGTGGCTGAACGTGCCACGCCGCACATCCTGACCAGTCAGCCTGCACCGGACGCCTTCGAGGAGCAGGGTCCCGAACGCGAGGTTTTCTGCGGTGCCCCAGTCGACGCCTTCCCCGGTTTCCAGGACCTTCCGTTGCTTGTCGAGGACGAAGCGCTCGATGCGAGGGTGTGGCGTGAACCAGTCGGGGTAGCTGGTCAGCTTATTGAGCGCGTCATCGAGCTGTTCCCTCGGGAAGCGTGTGTCCGCGTCGGGAACGTCCAGGTCGCTGCCACCTTTGTAGTCGGTCCAGAGACCCAACATCGAGGCGGGGATCAGGTTGTAGTTGCCGTTCTTGCGCGTGTCTTCGAGTGCGTTCTCCAAGTCCTGCTGGCGCCGGCCCTTGATCTCCTCCGCCTGCTCGACAGTCAGCTTGCCTGTCTTGACGAGGTGCTCGATGTACACCTCTCGTACCGTCTGCTTTCGCTCGATGGCGGCGTACATCTCTGGCTGGGTGAATCGAGGCTCGTCGCCCTCGTTGTGGCCGTACTTTCGGTAACAGAACAGATCGAGCACGACGTCGCCATGGAAGCGTTGCCGGTACTCGGCCGCCAAGGTCACGGCCTGCGCCACGGCTTCTGGATCCTCGCCGTTCACATGGAACACCGGGCAACGAAGCATCCGGGTGATGTCGGTGCAGTACGCTGTCGACCGCGAGTCCTCGGGGTTGGTGGTGAAGCCGATTTGGTTGTTGATGACGACGTGGACGGTTCCGCCCGTTTCGTACGCCTGCAGGCGGCTTAGATTCAGCGTCTCTGCGACGACACCCTGACCGACAAATGCCGCATCGCCGTGAATCAACAGCGGCAGCACACTGACGCGGTCATCATCACCTTTGCGATCCTGCTTCGCGCGTACTCGGCCCTCAACCACCGGGTTGACCCACTCCAGATGGCTCGGGTTGAACGCCAGGGTCATGTGGATGCTGTTCCCGCTCGCGGTGTTTCGATCGAGCGAATAGCCGAGGTGGTACTTGACGTCGCCTCGCCCGACGTACTTCTCGGGGTCGTCGTCTTCGAAGCCTGCGAAGATCTGTCGGACGTTCATCTCCATGATGTTGACCATCACGTTGAGACGCCCGCGGTGCGCCATGCCGATGACGACCTCCTCGACACCGAGCTCCGAAGCGCGTTCGACGAGAATGTCCAGCATCGGGATCACGCTCTCGCCGCCTTCTAGCGAAAAGCGCTTTGCCCCGGTGTACTTGGTGTGCAGGAATTGCTCGAAGATCTCGGCATCGGTGAGCTTGGTGAGGATGCGGATCTGCTGCTCGCGGCTGAGGTCGATGTGGTTGCCCGTGAGCTCCATCCGCTCGCGGAGCCAATCGCGTGCCTCTTGGTTCTCGAGAAAGGTAAACTCTACGCCGATCGTTCGCGCGTAGGTGTCCTTTAGACGCTCCAGCACGGACCGCAGCGGCTCGGTGGCTGGCCCCGCCAAGTTGCCTGTCGCAAAGATTGTCTCTGGATCGACGTGAGCGAGGCCGTAGCGTTTCAGAACGAGCTCGTCTTTGGGAGGACTCCGATGCAGACCAAGCGGGTCGAGATCCGCGAAGAGATGTCCACGCACACGGTACGCATTGATCAGTGCGGAAAGGCGCGCTTGAAGCTCGTTGGCGGCGAGCACCTCGGAAGAGGGCGGAAATGACGTACGCTCTTCGAGCAGAACGGGGGCCAGGGTCGTCTCCGCCGTCGGCGGCAAGAATACCGAGTCGCGCACGGCGCCGTCGCGATCAAACTCCTCGGCTCCTGTCGATGCTGCCAATGCCGTTGAGCCATTGCCGTCCGATGGAAGGGGTGCTGGGCTCAACATGCCCGTCGCAGTCACTGGAGCGATGATCGTTCCCGCGCTCGAAATCTGCGGCCAGTCCGTCGGTGCGAGGCTCTCGAAATACGCGCGCCACGCCTCGTCGACCGCGAGTGGGTTATCCACCCACTTGAGAAACTGCTCTTCGACCAGTCCTTGGTTTACGCCGAAATCTGCGGTCATCTCCGAGTCGTGGCTCCAATAACCCCGGTCGCCGGCCAAGCCTACTCCGTTCGGTTCCGAGGTGCTAGCGAGTGCACTGGTCGCGGCGCAGGAGTTGGCCCATCATGGGCGGCGATGACCCGGATCTTCATCGTTCTATCTGGCTTGCTCGGCTTCAGCGCCGTCGCGTTGGGTGCGTTTGGCGCGCATGGGTTGCGGTCCCGACTAGAGTCGCTTCCGGACGGGGTCAAGCGTTTGGAGTGGTGGAACACCGCCGCTCACTATCATCTCATCCATGCGCTGGCGCTCGCCCTCGCCGCCTGGCTCGTCCATCGGGGCGCGAGCACTTCGGGCTCTGTGGCCGGCTGGTCGTTTGTCGCGGGCGTAGCCCTCTTTAGTGGCAGTCTTTACCTCATGACGATCACCGGGCAGACCAAGCTCGGCGCGATCACTCCTATCGGGGGACTCTGCTTCCTCGTCGGTTGGGGCGCCATCGCAGTCGCGGGCTGGCGCCTCGGCTCCGGTAACTAGCTCGGCTACCGCTATTGTTGCTGCGCCTGCTGAGCTCGAATCTGCTCCTGCAGTTGCCGCATCACTTCCGGCGGCAGCTGGGGCTGCTGTTGAGTTCCGGGCGGTGCCGCGGGCATTGCCGGTGGCGGGGCAGGTGGAGCCACGGGGGTCTCGAACGCCTTCGCGTCGGGCTGCAGTCGGTCGGCTAGGTACTGCGACACTACGTAGATCGTCGGCTCGCCCTTGCGCCGTAGGTAGAGCTCTCCTGCTTGCTCGGTGGGCGCGCCGAGCTCGAGGACGATGGGGTTTGGATCGTCCGCCAAGGTCATCGTCACGGTGGCCTGGGGCTCCGTCAGTCCTGCTCTCGCCTCTGAGGTTTCCTCCAGCGCGAAGTCGGCCGCGGTCAGCCGTGCCACCGTCGACAGGCTGCCCGTCACCTGCTTTGGATCGAAGTCACCCAGGGCTTCCTGGCCTTCGAGGGCCGTCCAGCCGTCGGCTTCACGCTGGAAATGGAACGTCCCTTTGGGACTTTCGAAGCGGATCGCCTGTACGGTCGCTGCGTCTACGCTGACCACCTTTCGGTCGCGCCACGCCTTGAGCTCGCGGTCGAACGCGTAGCGGAGGGAGCCGCTCGCGCCGAAGACCTCCGGGCGATCGTCGATCCGTACCATCGTCATGCCGTTGCCATACTTGCCGACCATGAGCCGAGCGAGCGTGTCCTCGCCACCCTTCACGATGACTTGTACCGCGTTCGCGTCGTCGACCTGCAGCCGCGCGTAGTTCTCGGGCCTCGTAGCCGCGATCCGCGTGAGCCTCAGGTCCGACAGCCGGTTGAGCGCAGACTCCACGTTGTTCTGATCCGCGGCGGCGTCCACGGGATCGGTCACGCGCCAGGCTCCATCGACGCTGGACAGCACGACAGGTTCGCCTGCGGGCCGTGTGATCTCGAGTGCGGTGATCGCTTCCCCGTCGATCTCGACCGACGGGATCTCGCCCGAGCCCGTTGGCTGCCGGTTCCTGCTGTTGACCGCCCAGAGCGTCAGGGCGAGCAACGCGAAGAACGCCACGGCTCCAACTGCAATACGGTTCTTTCGCCAGTCCATTGCGAGTCTTCCCCTTGCCTAGAGTTTGAGGGTCTTCTTCTTGTTGGTGCGCTGTCGCCACCGGAAGAGCCCGAACAGCGCAACGAGAAAAGGAATCCCGAGCGTGTTGACCCAGCGGTAAGCGCGCTTCTTGGCGTCCCACGACGCGATTGCCGCGGTGCGCTCGGCGAGCGCCGATTCAACACCGGCCTCGTCGCCTTCTTCGGCCGCGGCCAGCGCCGTGTCCTCTGCGGCGAGCACCGAATCCGGGATATTGAGGGCCGGCTCTTCGATCGTCTTGGCGCGAATCGCGATCAGGTCCGAGTCCGCCGCCAACCAGTCGATCGCATTGAGCGCGAGGGCCAGAGCAGCGTTCATTTGCACGTCACCCTGCTGGGGCCTTGGTGGCATGAAGCTATCCTCGAGGAAGGTGCTCGTTCCCGAGACCAGCACACGGACGTCGCGTTCGGCAGTCGGCGGTGCCGGAATCGCGTTGACGCCTTCTTCGTTGATCGGTGCAACGTACGCCGAGGGGAGCTTGCCTTCGATGGCGACCATCAAGGTGAATGGGCCGGCGTCCGAGGTCATCTGCCAATCCCGTGGATTGCGCGGCTCGAGCGAGATCGTCGGCCCCGACATCGTCCAGGAGTCCTGGGAGGAGCTCGCGAGAACCGTGATCTGTCCGCCAGCCGGAGCATCCCCGACCTCGAGCGGCGCCACGAACGGCAGCATGGGCGATGCCAGCCGGAACATGACCGGGTGCTGGAGCTGCTCCTCGCTGAGCTGGAGCACCGGAATCGGTGGGTAGGGCACGAGCACCTGCAAGCCCATCGGCCCTCGCATCGGTGCGCGACTGCATTGGGCGTCGGCCACGACCTTCGACGTGAGTCGAACGCCCCAGGCGCTGAGCAGCCCGTCCATGCGCGAGCTCAGCGCTCGTGCTGAGGGTCCGGCTTGGCCCGCAAGGTCTACGGCTACCGCTCCACCAAAGACGCCCAATGAACCTCCGCGCATGACGTATTGGTCCAGGCGCCGTAACTCTTCATCGGTGAACGGCTCCTGGGGGCCAATGACCAAGACCGCTGCCAGCCCAGGATCGATCTCCTGCGATGCGTCGACTTCCCGGATGTCATACAGCTTCAGGACCGACTGCAGGCTTGTCAGCCCCTGCTCGAGGGTGGGGCCTCCGTGCCCGCTGACGATGCCGATCGGTTTGCGCTCACCGACCAGCTCTTTGATCGCGGACGTAATGATGTACTCGAGCCCGGTCGTATCTTGAATGACTGGGATCGTTCGCGTCTCATCGAGGTAGTGGAGCACCATGCCCCGGTAGCCTTCGACGACGGCGACCTGGTCTTCTTCGATTTTCTGGTGAGCCACCGGCTGCACGCCATCGGCGCGCGCTGCCTGCTGCTTCTCCTCGTCGTCGGGATTGACGAAGCGAACGATAATCTGACCGTTCGACGCGGCGGCGTACTCGGAAAGCAAATCGCGCACGTGCCGCTCGGTGGCGTTGAATGGGGGTGGGAGATTCTCGGTGAAGTATGCCGTGACCTCGAGACGGTCGTCGAGGCTCGCCGCGAGCCGTTCGGACCCCTCGGCCAAAGAGAACAGCCCGTTCTGGGTCAGGTCGATGCGCGGCGAAGGGAAGTACGCCACGAGCACATTGAGGAGGATGAGGATGCCTCCTGCGAACAAGAGGAAGAGCAACGATTCGCTAGCAGCGCGTTTTTGAACTTTGGATGACATCGATCAGCTCCACCGCCGCGATTCCAGCGCTCGAAACGCGAGTGCCAGCGCGAATAGGGTCACGGAGAAGAAGAAGAAAACGTCGCGCAGGTCGATTACGCCGCGCGCCATGCTTTGGAAGTGATAGTCAAACGACAGCCATTCTAGCGCCGAGGCTGCGTTCGTCGGCAGCAGCGCCAAGAACTTGTCGAGCACCCAAAGGAACACGCTCAGCGTCATGGCGACGAATAGGGCGATCAGTTGATTGCTGGTCCAGCTCGATGCCATCAGGCCGATGGCTAGAACGGCCGATCCTTGCAGGAACAAGCCGAGGTAACCGCTCCAGACAGGGCCCCAGTCGAGGTTGCCAAGAGTGGAGACGCTGATCGGGTACGCCAGGGTCAGCACGAGAAGGACCGCGTAGAGCCCCAGCACCCCGAGGAACTTGCCCAGGATCACCTGCGCCTCTGTCACCGGCATCGTGATGAGAAGCTCGATGGTGCCGGTGCGTTTCTCTTCGGCGAGAAGGCCCATCGTCAGCGCCGGGAGTGCAAACACGAGGATCAGGCCCAGCCAGCGAAACATCTCGCGAGTGCTGGCGCGGCCGAAGAGGAAAAATGTGTTCCAGAAGAAGAACCCCAAGGTCAGCATGACGATGCAGATGACGATGTATGCCACCGGCCCGTTGAAGTAGCTGCGGAACTGACGTCCGCCGATGGTGAGGATCTGATTCATGATGACGCTCCGGCGCCGGTCGTGAGCTGTCGAAAGATGTCTTCGAGGTTCTCGCCGCGCTGCTCGAGTCCGAGGAGCACGAGATTGGCAGACACCGCCGCCTGGAAAATATCCGCGCGCAAGTCCTGGTTGCCCCTCGGCACGACCTCGACGATCAACTCGCCGGCTGCGGCACCTGCCTGCTCCCGTACGCTTTCGGCGTCGCCGATGGCCGAGAACGCTTCGTGGATGTCGGATGCGCTGTGGCCGTTTCTCCTGAGCGTCGCCACGAAGCGGGGTTTGCCGGCCCTGGCTGCGAGCTCGTCCGGGGTGTCGTCGGCCACGAGCTCACCCTGGGAGATGATCAGCACGCGCCCGCAGGTGAGCCGCACCTCCGCCAGGTTGTGGGTCGACAAGATCACGGTGCGCTCGCGGCCGATTTCCCGAATCAGCTCGCGAATCTCAGAGGCCTGGTTCGGATCGAGGCCGCTCATCGGTTCGTCGAGAATCAGCACCGGAGGCTCGTGAATCAGGGCCTGCGCGAGGCCGACACGCTGGCGGAAGCCCTTGGACAGCTCGCCGATGCTCTTGCCGATGACGTCGCCTAGGCTGGTTTCCTCGACGACCCGCCGAAGCCTTGCGTGGAGCCCTCCGCCGCTGAGCCCGCGCATCTTTCCCACGAACTCGAGGTACTCCAGCACGAGCATCTCGGTGTAGAGCGGCGTGCTCTCGGGCAGATAGCCGATCACTTCGCGGACCGCGATTGGGTCGTCGAAGATATCGGCGCCGCCGATGCGAGCCGTGCCTCCGGAAGGCGCGATGAAGCATGTGAGGATCTTCATCGTCGTGGTCTTCCCGGCGCCATTTGGTCCCAGAAAGCCGACGACTTCGCCGCGGTTGACTTGAAAGGTTGCGTTTTTGAGGGCGGTGACCGGACCGTAGTGCTTGGTCAGATCCCGCGCGTCGATCATCACATCGGTCATGCTCTCCCTCGCATGCGATACACGGCTTTTCGCAGGGCTGGCGGAGGGTAGCCCTGGCTCTAAGCCTGTCAAGACCCTCCCGGCGGCCTAAACCGCCAGGCGCGCGCCTATTCCACCCGTGTTTGAGCTTATGGAGTCCCATGGCAGGATCGCGAGCATGACGCCCTGGTGGGCACTTCCCAGACCGGTACAAACGGCGCTCGGGCGCGTGCAGCCGCTCGTGGGCCGAGCTGCCGATTTGTGGCCTTTGACCGCGCTCGGCATGGCCTTGGCACTGGTCGCATCCGTGGCGTTGCTCAGCTTCGGCTTCAAAAAGCTGGATCTCGTCTTGTTGGTGGTTGGCTATGGCGGCGTGGGACTGCTCGCGATTGCGACCCTGATCGTCGCCTCGAGTGCCCTCGGCCTCTGGTTGCGGCTGCGGCGCGCGTCGTTTCGCTGGCTGACTTCGACCTTCGAGACCGGGACGCCCTTGCCGACGGGCTTTTCGCTTCCGTCGCTCTGGTGGCTTCCGTTGGTGCAGGTCAACTGGACCTGGGTGTCACCTGACGGCGACGTGGCCGACGGTGTTTCCGGCGGCGGGCGGCTTCGCGAGCAAGTGACCCTTCGCCAGCGCGGAATTTTCCCTTCGGTTGTCCGGCGGATCGTCGTGCAGGACGCGTTCGGACTGTCCCGAATCGCCTTTCACCATCGTCAGCCCGGCCCCATCGAGGTGCTGCCCCACCTTGGTGGAATTCGACGGCTGCCTGTTCTCACCTCGTTGACTGGCGGGGACGACTACCCGCATCCGATGGGGCTCGAGGCCGGCGACCGGGTCGAGCTCAGGAGGTACGTGCAGGGCGACTCTGCGCGCTTCATTCATTGGAAGGTGTTCGGCCGAACACGCAAGCTGATGGTGCGCACGCCCGAGCGCGCATTGAGTCGAGCCCGTCGGACCGTCGCCTACCTCGTCGCTGGCGAACACGACGAAGCGGCCGCCGCAGCAGCACGTGCTGCCATCGAAGAAGAGGCCCTCGGCATGGACTGGCGGTTTGCAGCCGATGGTTCTCCGGAGGCGACCTCGGATCGTTCCGAGGCGCTCCACAAAGTGATGACCTCCTCGCGTTTCGCGGGCCAAAATGGGGGCGGGATGAAGCGCTTCTTGGCCGAAGTGGATTCAGGAGGGCCGGCTTCGCTCGTGGTGTTCGCGCCCCCGGTCATGGGAGCGTGGCTCGACGAGATGCGCTCGGTCACGAGCCGGCGCTATGGCCGTGTCCGCGTCGTCATTGCGGTCGATGCCGTTCACGACCCCGACGGTCAATCGCAGTGGCGGCGATGGTTTCTTGCACCGGTGACCGCATCGGGTGTCCAGCGCGCTGACCTCGAGCGCGTTGGCCGGGCGTTGGGTCAGCTCCGCTGCGAGGTCGTCATCATCGACCGCGTCAGCGGGAGGGTGCTTGGCGACGGCAGGCATCTAGACTCGGCGCGCCGGAGGGCCGCATGACCACCACCGTACGGTCCGCGTCGGCGGGCTTCGCCAGCGCCCTTGCCGAGATCGGACGGGCCACGATCCATGGCCTCAGCTGGAGCGTGCTGGTCGCAACGATGGCTCCCTCCGGCTCCATACTCGCTGCGTTCCTCGGAGGTTTCAGCGGGTGCCTCATTGGGGACAAGCTCGGGCGCACGCGCTTGCGCACCTCGGCGATCGTCGTCGGGGCGGTCCTTCTCATTGCGATGGTCGCTGCGCTTCGCTCCTCACTGACTCACGGTTCCATGTTGGCGGCTGCGCTGGGGCCGATCGGTGCGCTCCGGCTTGCGGGTATGCTGACGGCGCTGTTGGTGGCTGCGATCAGCAGCACGGCGATGCGAGCTGGCTCGACGAGGAAGCCAATCTTCGCGGTCTTCGAGCTTCTTCTCGTCGCCGTTGCATTTGCGCAGCTCTTCGTTCCGCATCGTCACGGCGCGATCAACCGGCCATTTTACTTGGCGGACTGGATCATCGCTCTTGGCTGGGACCCGACCTGGCTTTTCCTCTTCATGGGCGGCACGGCCACCGTGTTCGGGCTGGTGCTCTTGCTGCGGGAACAACGGTTCGGCCGAGCTGTCGTCAACCTCGGTGTCGTCGCGCTGCTTCTGGCGATGATCGTCGTGGCGACGCCGATGCTCGGCATGCCGCCGCCTCCAGATGGAGGAGGAGGCCTCGGCCTTCGTCCCGAGCAGTCTGACGGCAAGGACGGCGGAAGTGAGAAACAGGAGCGCGGCGGGCCGTCCGCCGGCGAGCTCGAGTTCCGGAACAAGTACGACACAGGAGGGTCGCGCGTTCCGGTCGCGGTCGTCCTCTTCCATGACGACTACTCGCCCCCAAGCGGCGTCTACTACTTTCGGCAGGGCGCATTCAGTCAATACAACGGCCGAAAGCTCGTGGTCTCAGGGCGTCAGGACATCGACAACGATCTGATTCCCCACTTCCCGACACGCCTCATCGAGATCGAAAACGCGCCTCCGGCCAACGACAATCGGGGGCCACTCGAAACCACCGTCGCACTGATGGCCGACCACACGCAGCCCTTCGCGCTCGAGGCCCCGATCGAGGTCGAGCCCCTAGAGAACCCATCCCCGAATCGCTTCCGTCGCGTCTACCGGGCGACCTCCGGCGTGCTGACCGCGGACTACGCCTCGATGCTCGACGCTCGCCTTGGCTCCCCTGACTGGTCCAGAGAACAGTGGGCTCATTATACGGAGGCTCCGCCCGACCCTCGGTATATCGAGCTCGGCACTGAGATTGCGGAAGCGCTCCCAGACGAGCTCGCGAACAATCCGATCGCCAAAGCCTTCGCGGTCACAGGCTGGCTGGGGCGCGAGGGCATCTACAGTCTCAAGAACGAGCACAGCGGCGCGGACGACCCCACCGCGAGCTTCTTGTTTGGTGATCGCACGGGCTACTGCGTGCACTTCTCCCACGCGGCGACGTACCTGATGCGAAGTCTCGGAGTTCCCGCGCGGGTCGCTACCGGCTATGCGGTCAGTGAGTCTGCGCGTCAGGGCGGCTCCTCGCTTCTCCTTTCCGGTGGGGCCTCGCACGCCTGGCCCGAGGTCTACATCGAGGGTTACGGGTGGGTCGTGCTGGACGTGTACCCCGAGCGTGCGCTCGATCCGCCCGAACAGCCGATGGACGCGGACTTGCAACGGCTGCTCGGTGAGCTTGCGCGGGGCGCGTCTCCAATTCCGCTTTCCGCGACCGACCTTCCGAGGATCAAGGAGCTGGTGCGGCGCGTGACCTTGACGGCCGGGAGTTGGTTCTTGGTGCTGCTCGCTGCAGTTCTCCTGTTCCTGTACGCGGGCAAGGCGTGGCGCAGGCTTGCTCCGACCTGGGCCGGAGCCGCCGCGATGCCGAGGCTCGTGTATAGGGCCGAGCTCGATCGCATCGGCGAGGTTGCAATTCATCGAGAGGCCGGCGAATCCCGCGAGTCGTTTGCAAACCGCATCCGCGACCGCCTGCCGTCGTTTGCTCCGTTGACGATGACCCACGTTGCGGCCGCGTATGGCGGGCACGTCTCCGATCCGCGCCAACTGCGTGACCAGGCGGCGAACGTCCGTCATGACATCCGCGACAGATTCCCGTTCTGGAAGCGGTTTTTGGGGTTAATCACCCCTTGGTCTTGGTTACGTTCAAAATGATGCCATCCTTCACTCACGGAGTTCTGAGCTGAGATGCAGCAAGCGATTCAGTCACCCATCGAAGACACGTTGAACGGCGCACGTGAGGTTGCGGAGCGCCTGGGCGCTCGCCTGGGCGCAGCGATTCGAGGTCGGGGGGACGTAGTCGAGCTGGTGCTCATCGCGTTGCTCGCCGACGGTCACGTGCTTCTCGAGGACTATCCGGGATCGGGCAAGACGACCCTGGCGCGTGCGCTCGGCAATGCGCTCGAAGAAGGCGACGACCCTAGTGGTGTCGCGGCATTTCGCCGTATCCAGTTCACCCCTGACCTGCTTCCGAGCGACATCACGGGCACGAACATCTTCGACGTCGAGACCAGCCACTTTGCGTTTCGCCGAGGCCCAGTGTTCGCGCATATCGTGCTCGCTGACGAGATCAACCGCACGTCACCCAAAGTGCAGGCCGCGATGCTCGAGGCCATGGCTGAAAAGCAGGTGACGGTCGACAACCAGTCCTACCCGCTCGACGACCTGTTCTTCGTCATCGCGACCCAGAACCCGCTCGACCTGGCAGGTACGTATCCACTCCCGACGCCCCAGCTCGACCGATTCCTCTTCAAGATCGAGATGAAGCACATCGACCGTGCATCCGAGCTCGAGGTGCTGGACCAGTATCCGCGGGCCAGCCTCGACGTGGCTCGGGATCATCCGGGCGTGAGCCGTGCGGAGATTCTCGCGGCCCGGCGACAGACTCGCGGAGCCGTTCACGTTGCACCCGTCGTCAAGGAATCGTTGGTCGATTTGGCGCGATTGCTGCGAAGTGACTCGCGTGTCCTCCAGGGCGCATCGACTCGCGCGCTCGTGTTGATGCTGCCTGCGCTCCAGGCGCGCGCCGTGATCCGTGGCCGGGACTTCGTGTCGCCCGAAGACGTGGAGGCCCTGGCTCCTCACGTGTTCAAGCATCGGCTCGAGTGCGCTCCGGGCGTGGAAGATGTGGACGCGCTGATTGCCGAGGCCACGGCCGTCGAGATTGAAAAGCTCGCCAGGGCAAGCCTGCGTCGCGGTTGACAACAGAGCCCCGTAGAACCGGCGCTTCCCGCCGCCCGCGGGGCTTGGCCACTGGCCTTGCAGGCGGTGGCGTGTCTTACTGCGGTCCGTGAACAACACCTGGGTTCGCCTGGCACTACTCGCCGCATTCCTCATCAGCATCTACGTGATCGGGCGGGCAACGGGCTTCACCGAGGGACTCACGGTCGACGGCATTCGCGAGTCGATGCGGGCAGCCGGTGTCGGCGGCTTTGCCGTGTTCGTTGCGATCTTCTGCGTGGGTCAGCTGCTTTACATCCCTGGCTTCGTCTTCGTCATGGTGTCGGGGCTCGCGTACGGCCCGCTTTGGGGCTCGGTGGCATCGGTGATTGCAGCCACGGTTTCGGTTGCCGTCTCGTTCGTCATCGTGCGCACCATCGGCGGCCAGCCTCTAAAGGACCTCGACATCAAACGCCCGTTTCTCCAAAAGCCGCTCGACCATCTAGAGGAGCGGCCAATCCGCTCCATGATCATCATCCGCCTCTTCCTATGGGCGATCCCCCCAGTGAACTACACGCTCGCGATGTCCGGCGTAACCTTCCGCGACTACATGATCGCCGCCGTAATCGGCATGACCCCCCCCTTCGTCACACTTTCCGTGTTGGCAGGGCTGGGATTCAATCTCTTGTAGCGGTAGCGGTCACTGGCACCCCAGCGGCTACTTCCGTCGCGTGAGGGGGATGCTGGTGTCGGGGATGGTTTCGTCGGCGGAGGCGGCTTTGATTAGGGCCTCTTTTGCGGCGAAGGGCTTTGTGGCGGGTTCGCTTGGGCGGGCCTGGTCGAGTTGGTTTCGGGTCCAGCGAACGCTTTGGGAGATCACGTGGGAGTCCGTGACTTCTTCGGTGGTGCGTAGGAGGGTCGCGAGGTCACGCGCCATCTCTCTGCTCGACGCATAGCGTTCGATGGGGTTGCGTCGCAGCGCCTTGCGGATGATCTCGCGCAGGCGTTCTGGGAGGTCGTCGCGAAACTCCGCCAGGTCGGGGATCTCCATATCGCGGATCGTGCCAAGGACCTTGAGAGGATCTTTGTCTTTGAAGAGCTTTTCGCCCGCGAGGACCTCCCAAAGCACGACGCCGACGCTGAACACGTCGGTCTGGGCGCTTGGCTCTGCTTCGTAGGTCAGCTCAGGCGCTAGATACGAGAGCTTGCCTTTCACGAAACCGGGTTTGGTGATCGAGCTTCGATCCATCGCGCGCGCCAGGCCGAAATCCGTCAGCTTCACGACGCCACAGTTGCTGAGCATCACGTTTTGCGGGGTCACGTCACGATGGAAAATCGGTGCGGGTCTACCTTCGGCGTCTTCATGCACGTGTGCGGCGTGAAGAGCTTCGAGGACCTCGATCCCGATGGCCGCTGTCAGAGTCCAGGGCGTGTGGTTGCCGTGTTCCCGATACCCTTGGCGCCAGTCACTGAGCGTCAGACCATCGACCCACTCGAGGACCAAGTAGTACTCGCCGCTCCGGTCCCGATCGAAGTCGTGAATCTGTGCGATGTTCGGGTGGTCCAGCTCCGAGACGACGCGCGCCTCCTCGACGAACATCTTGAGGAACTCGGGGTTCTGACTGAGCGGCGCGAGGACACGCTTGATCGCGACCGGCCGCGTAAAGCCGGCGGCTCCATGCGTCTGCCCGCGATACACCTTGGCCATCCCGCCTTCACCGGCGAGCTCCAAGACCTCGTATTTGCCGCCGAGCAGCTCTGTCATAAGGTGGACGCCTCAGCCTTCTTTAGCAGAAAGCACGGCGTCGAGTTCACCCTTCTCGTACATCTCGCGAATGATATCGCAGCCGCCCACGAACTTCCCGCGGACGTAAAGCTGCGGGATCGTTGGCCAGTTGGCGAACTCCTTGATTCCCTGCCGGATGCCCGGGTCTTCGAGGACGTTCACGTCCTGGAACTCCGAGCCGGAGCGGCGCAGCACCTCGACGACGGTTGCCGAGAATCCGCACTGTGGGAAGTGCTTGGTGCCCTTCATGAAGAGCACCACATCGTTGCTGTCGATGATGCCCTGAATACGTTCCTGCAAGGTATCTTCCATCTCTATCCCTCTTGCTTAGCCCAACTCTCGGGCGAGTAGGTCTTGAGCGCAAGTGCGTGAACCGGCCCCGCCATCAGCTCGCCCAGGGCCGCATAGACCATCTGGTGCTGTTCGATGGGGGATTTGCCTGAGAAAGACTCTGACACAATCAGAGCTTCCCAGTGATCTTTGGTGCCAGTGAGGTCGTTCACCACGATGTGCGACACCCCGCCGACGCCCTGACGAATTCGGTCTTCCAAGTCTTCAGCTTCAACCATCGAATCGCCTCCGCTCAACGTCCTTCGGTAAGGCCCCCCGGCGGGCTTGTCAATCGCCAGGGGTCGCTTCCCGGGGCGATCCGTGATTTCCTAGCAAGGTGACAAATCCGATTTCGCATCAGCCTCGGTTGGCGCTGGTAACCGGCGCCACCGGTTTCATCGGCTCCAACCTCGTCCGCGTTCTCCTCGAGGAGGGCGTCACGGTCCGGGTGCTCGTCGAACCAGGCGTCGGAACGCAAAACCTCAACGGGCTCGACGTCGAGATGGTCGAAGGAGACCTACGGGACCCCGCGGCCCTCGCTCGCGCGGTCGAGGGTCGCGACACCGTCTATCATCTGGGCGCGATTTTCGACTACTGGCTCCCGGAACCCATCGAGATGTTTCGGGTCAACGTGGAGGGCACGGTCAACATGATGCGTGCGGCCCTGGATGCAGGGGTCAAGCGCGTCATGCATTGCAGCTCGGTGGCATCGATCGGAACGCTTCCGGGCGAGGAGGCCGCAACCGAAGAGACCGCCTTCAACAATTGGGAGACCTCGGACGACTACGTGCTCAGCAAGTACATGGCGGAGAACGAAGCCATGCGTTTCAACGGTGCGGCAATGGAAGTCGTGGCCGGTCTGCCCTGTATGCCGTTTGGGCGCAACGACATCTCGCCGACGCCGACGGGCATGCTCGCGATGCGCTACGTCGATGCTCAGAATCCGGCGGTGTTCACCGGTGGGCTGAACTGCGTCAACGTTCGTGATGTCGCTCGGGGTTTCCATCTGTGCGCGACGCGTGGGCGTCCCGGTGAGAGCTACATCATGGGTGGTCACAACGTGACCTATCGCGAAATGGCGGATGTCTTGTGTGCGGCGGCCGGGACCAAGGTCCCCCGCTACACGATGCACCCAGGGAAGCTGGCCTGGCTCGGCCGCGTGAACGAATGGTTCGCCGCGCTCACCGGCATCAAACCCTACTTCAGCCGGAAGAGCATGACGTTCTTAGGCGGTAGGTATCTCTATTTCGATATTGCCAAAGCGCGCACCGAGCTTGGCTACGAGCCGGTGTCATTCGAACAGACCATGGAAGAATGCGCGCGCTGGTTCAGTAACGAGCGAGAGCGGGTGCTCGCAGGTGAGGTCCTCTACCCCATGGAGTCGCGTCCCGAACGGGTTGCCGAGCCTGCGCCAGCACGTTCAGTCCACGCCGAATAGTCGCTTCACCGAAGCACGCGACAAGACGAGAATCGTGAAGATGCCGAGGATTGTCCCGAACGGGAACATGAGGCACTCGCCCCATCCGGTGAGGTAGCAGAAGGTCCACCACCGGCGCTGACGAATCTGCCAGCCAACGACGAA
Source organism: Deltaproteobacteria bacterium (assembly GCA_041821485.1). GTDB lineage: Bacteria > Myxococcota_A > Polyangia > Polyangiales > Houyiibacteriaceae > SG8-38. The sequence continues at coordinate 3,684 of JBGUEF010000021.1, read as the reverse complement.
GAGGTGGACGGCGCTCACTACGGCAAGGACGACGGCGGCCACGATGAGCGAGGTCACCATCGCGCTCAGGTCCTGGAGCATCGCGTCGGGGCTGCTACCGAATGCATCGACGCCGGGCTGCCCCGGGATGTCGCCCATCGCCATCGACAGGTCGCCGCCAAATTCATCCATGAGCTTGGCGCCGGCAACTCCATAGAACAGCGTCGGAACTGCGCCGAGAAGCGCGACTCCTGCAAGGATGAAGTGCCCGATCGAGAGCGCACTCAGGTGCTCGACATCCTCTGCGTTTGATCCTTCTTCCAAGCGAAACCCTTTTTGATCGTGCTATGGACACACTCAATGGGCAAGGTCGCATTTGTTTTCCCTGGTCAGGGCAGTCAAAAGGTCGGCATGGGCCGCGACGCATTCGATTCTTCGGATGCAGCGCGCGCAGCGTTCGAAGAAGCCGATGAGGCGCTCGGAGAAGCATTGTCGCAGCTGTGCTTTGAAGGTCCCGAAGATGACCTCAAGCTCACCGCCAACACTCAACCTGCAGTTCTCACGGCATCGATCGCAACGCTGCGCGCGCTCGATGCGGAGTTCGACGTCGTCGCCGGCCACAGTCTCGGTGAGTACTCCGCGCACGTTGCAGCGGGGACGCTGGATCTCTCCGATGCGGTCCGGCTGGTGCGTAAACGCGGCCAGTACATGCAGGAGGCGGTGCCCTACGGTGAAGGCGCAATGGCGGCCGTTCTCAAAGCGGACCGCGCACTCGTCGAACGAATCTGTGCGGAAGTCTCTGGGCTGGTCGAACCGGTCAACTACAACTCTCCCCAGCAGATCGTGATCGCTGGCGAGGCAGCTGCCGTGAGCGAGGCGGGCGTGAAGCTCAAAGAAGCCGGCGCGCGCGCCAGTACCCTTCCGGTCAGTGCGCCGTTCCACTCCACTCTCATGCAGCCAGCAGAAGCGCGCCTGCGAGAGGACATCGAGCGAATCTCGTTCTCGGACCCTCGCGTGCCGGTGTACGTCAATGTGGACGCAGCGCCCATCACCGATGCGGCCGCGGCGAAAGACGCTCTGATTCGCCAGGTCAGTCGGCCGGTGCTCTGGGAGGAAAGCGTACGCCGAATGATCGACGACGGGGTTTCGCTCTTCGTCGAAGTGGGGCCGGGCAGGGTGTTGAGCGGCCTCCTGGTCCGAATCGACAAGGGAGCAGGGCGGGTCAGCGTGCAGGGTCCGTCGGACTTCGATGCGGCCAGGGAGGCCATTGCGGAAGCCCGGGCAAGCTGATTTCGCTGTAATTTCAAGCTCCTGACTGAAACCTCCCCCCTGCGTTTGACCTGATTTTCAAATCTTGTAGAAACGCGCCGCCCGCCAGCAGTTAACCGGGGTCGGGCTCAAACAGAGGTTCAGCGCATATGCAAAATCTGATTTACGCAGCCCCCGCAGCAGGCGTGCTTGCTCTTCTCTTCGCCTGGATGAAGGCGAGTTGGGTTTCCAAACAGGATCCGGGCGATGCCAACATGGTCGACATCGCCGCGCAGATTCAGGAAGGCGCCCTGGCGTTCCTCCGGGCTGAGTACCGCGTCCTGTCGATCTTCGTGCTCGTCGTCGGCGCGATTCTGGGCGTTGCCTACTTCGGTGACCCGCAGCGCGGCTGGCAGATCGCAGGCTCCTTCGTCATCGGCGCGTCCTTGTCGGCTGCAGCGGGTTGGATCGGCATGAAGGTCGCGACCAATGCCAACGTGCGTACCACGGCGGCAGCTCGCATCGGCCTGTCCCCTGCGCTCGACGTCGCGTTCTCAGGCGGCACCGTCATGGGCATGACGGTCGTCGGCCTCGCGACCATCGGTCTTAGCGTGCTCTACCTCGTCTTCTCGAACTTGCTCGGCTGGGAGCTCACGCGCACCGTCAACGTCATCACCGGCTTCTCGATGGGCGCCTCCTCGATCGCGCTCTTCGCGCGTGTCGGCGGCGGAATCTACACCAAGGCTGCGGACGTCGGCGCCGACCTCGTGGGTAAGGTTGAATCCGGTCTTCCCGAGGATGACCCCCGGAACCCTGCCGTCATCGCAGACAACGTCGGTGACAACGTCGGCGACGTGGCTGGCATGGGCGCCGACCTCTTCGAGTCCTTCGTCGGCGCGATCATCGGTGCCATGGTCCTCGCGCTCGGCTTCGATGCGGTGGCGGACGGAAACAGCGTCGGCCCTGTGGTCATGCCTCTGGTCATCGCAGGCGCGGGCATCATTTGTTCGATGGTGGGCACGTTCTTCGTTCGCACCAAAGAGGGCGGCAATCCTCAACACGCCCTCGACATGGGCGCTTTTGGCGCCGCCGGCGTCATGGCTGTCGTCACTTTTGGCATCGCACGCTACATGTGGCCGGAAGGCGGCGCGACGACCGCGCAGGGTCAGCTCGTGACCTGGATCAACGTGGGCTGGGCGACCGTCGCCGGCCTGGGCGCTGGCGTCTTGGTCGGTCTGATCACCTCGTACTACACGTCGATGCACAAGGGTCCGGTTGATAGCATTGCCGAGCAGAGCAAGACGGGCACTGCGACGAACATCATCGCGGGCCTCGGCGTCGGCATGCAGTCGACCGCATTGCCGATCATCGTCATCGCGTTTGGCGTGGTCATCGCGGCCGAGGTTGCGGGCCTCTACGGCGTGGCGATCGCCGCGCTCGGCATGCTCTCCACGACGGGCATTCAGCTCGCGGTCGACGCGTACGGCCCCATCGCCGACAACGCCGGTGGCATTGCCGAGATGAGCCATCAGGAGCCGCAGGTGCGTGAGCGCACGGACAAGCTGGACGCGGTTGGCAACACCACCGCGGCCATCGGCAAGGGTTTTGCCATCGGCTCGGCGGCCATGACGGCTCTCGCGCTCTTCGCTGCCTTTGCGCAGACCGCAGGCATCACCGGCATCAACATTTCGAAGCCGCTGGTCATGGCCGGGCTGTTCCTCGGCGGCATGCTCCCCTTCCTCTTCTCCTCGATGGCGATGAAGGCGGTCGGCATTGCGGCGATGGAGATGATCGAAGAGGTCCGTCGTCAGTTCCGTGAGATTCCTGGCCTGCTCGAGGGCAAGGCGAAGCCGGACACCGCCCGCTGCGTGAAGATCTCCACCGAGGCTTCGCTCAAGCGCATGGTGGCGCCAGGCGCGCTCGCCATTCTGACCCCGGTTGTCGTCGGCTTCACGATGGGCGCGGAGCCGCTCGGCGGCATGCTCGCCGGTGTCACCGTCTCGGGCGTGACGATGGCGCTTTTCATGGCCAACGCCGGTGGCGCCTGGGACAACGCCAAGAAGTCGTTCGAAAGCGGCGGCTACAAGATGACGGACGGCTCAGTCCACCCGAAGGGCAGTGAGGCCCACAACGCCGCGGTCGTCGGTGACACCGTCGGTGATCCCTTCAAGGACACCGCGGGCCCGTCGCTCAACATCCTCGTGAAGCTGATGAGCATCGTGGCGCTCGTTCTCGCGCCGCTCCTCGTCTAGTCCTTCCAAGTAGCAAAGAAGACCCCGCAGGCGTTTCGCCTCGCGGGGTTTTTCTTTGGGGCTGGTGGAGCTAAGGTTGGGGCGATGGTCGACCCTACACAGACTTCTGCATGGAAGGCGCTAGCTGCACACCGCGACGAGGTCGGTAACCTCCTGATGCGCGAGCTCTTCCGCGACGACCCGGAGCGCGCGGGGCGCTTCTCGC
>JBGUEF010000020.1:0-21903 GCA_041821485.1 Deltaproteobacteria bacterium | reverse complement strand
ACTGTCCCCTTTTTCGAAGGGCTAGTTTTGTCAGCGTCAGCGTCAGCGTCGGTGTGAGTGACGGTGCCGGCGTTAAGCGGGGAGTAGGATTTTGCCGGACTCGGTGGTGGAGAATGCGCCCCACCAGCGGTGGATGTTATCGAGTCCTTCGACGGGGAGCTCGAGGGGCTGGATGTAGCCGAAGGATACGCCGATTGCGAAGTCGGCTAGGGTGAGGGTGTCGCCCGTTACGTGAGCGTTGTTGGCGAGTTGGGCGTCGAGGACCTCGGCGTACTTTCGGAAGTCCTTCGTGGCGCGATCGATGACGCCCTGATCCGGATTGTCACGGTTGAAGAACTTCTGGAAGAAAAGGCGGTTGAGAGCGCTGGTCAGGTGGTTTGATTCCCAGAACATCCAGCGGAGAATGTCGTAGCGCTTTGCGGACTTGGGCCAGAGCTCGGTGTCGCCTCTGCCGGCGAGGTAACACATGATCGCGTTCGACTCCCAGAGGACCGTGTCGCCATCGACGAGGGTCGGCACCTTTCCGTTGGGGTTGAGCGCGAGGTATTCAGGTGTGCGTTGCTCGCCGGCGCGGAGATCGAGCGTCTGGGTTTCGAGCTCGATGCCCAGCTCGCTGGCGACGGCATGAACCTTGCGGGCATTTGGCGAGAACAGATTGGTATAGAGCTTCATCGGGGCGTCCTCCATTGCTGAGCTTACTCCAGGGAAAGGGGGAGGTTACAGGCTGAGCAGACGTGGGGTCGATTGTAAAAGTTCTGTCACCAGCCCCCCGATCTCTCGTAACCCGGTTCCCCGTCTGCGATACAACGATGAGCCGGGTACCGGACCGGCGACCAACGCGATGCTCAAGCAATGGATAGGTAAGGCGTTCCTTCGGGTCGCTGGTTGGAAGACAGAGGGGGAGCGCCCCGCGGAGGATCGGTACGTGATCATCGCGGCGCCGCACACGTCCAACTGGGACATGCCCTTCATGTTGGCGATGGCGTTCGTCTACGACGTCCCGGTCCGGTGGATGGGCAAGCACACGCTGTTCAAGGCGCCGTTTGGTCCGTTCTTCAAGCGCCTTGGCGGCATACCGATTGTGCGCCATCGCCCTGGCGGCGTCGTCGGGCAGATGGTCGAACACTTCGAGAACAACGACTCACTGGTCTTGATGGTGCCTGCCGAGGGTACTCGCTCGCATGTCGACTACTGGAAGTCGGGCTTCTACCACATCGCGCGAGGCGAATGTGCCGGTCGTCCTTTCGTACCTCGACGTTGGCAAGAAGGTCGGAGGCATTGGTCCCGCGATCGAGCTGACCGGAGACTTCCGCGTGGACATGGACAAGATTCGTGGGTTCTATGCAGGGATGCAGGGCTTCCGCCCGGAGAACATCGGCGTGATCAGGCTGCGTGAGGAAGACGTGGCAGACGTCGTCGAGCACGATGGCGCCGTGGCCGAAGAAATCGATCGGCTCGCAGGCAACCTGTAACATTTCCGCTCGCAGAACATCCTTTACATTCGCGGCCAGATCGTGAAACGATTCCGGCCTTCGAAAGGCGTCCGAATGAGCAGCGACAGTGCCGTATGGCTCAAGGTCCTCGATCCTGAGGAGCTTCCCGAGGGCCGAGTCAAGGCGGTCACGTGCAAACATAGAACCCTCTGCCTGACACATTTCGAAGGGCAGTTCGGCGCGCTCGACAACAAATGCCCGCATCAAGGCGGGCCGTTGGGGGAAGGCTCGATCGAAGGCGGTTTGCTGCGTTGTCCGTGGCACGGCTGGGATTTCGACCCGCTCACTGGCAAGCCACCGGGTGGCTTCGATGACGGTGTCGAAACCTTCCCTGTCGAGGTCCGGGAAGACGGCGTGTACGTCGCATTCCCCGAGGAAGAGCTCCACGTTCGAACGTCGAGCGACGTCATGGTCGAGACGCTGACAAACTGGGGCGTGCGATGGGTGTGGGGCATCGTCGGGCACTCGAACCTCGGGTTCGCCGATGCCATGCGGCGAAAGGAAGCTGCGGGAGAGCTGGGCTACTTTGGTATCCGGCACGAAGGTGCCGCCGCGTTCGCCGCGTCGGCCTACGGGAAGCTCACGGGCCGGCCGGCCGCCTGTTTCGCGATCGCAGGCCCGGGCGCGACCAATCTTCTGACCGGGCTTTGGGACGCGCACGTCGACCGCGCTCCGACGCTTGCGCTGACCGGTCAGGTGCCAACGACTCTCATCGGCCGGGGAGCATTCCAAGAGGTCGACCTCGCGGCGGCGTTCGGTGGAGTAGCGAAGTACACCGCCGTCGTCGCTAACGACTCGAACTTCGCCGAACTCGCCAATCTCGCCTGCAAGCATGCGATCCTCGAGCAGGGTGTTTCCCACATGGTGTTCCCTGACGACGTGCAGGTCGTTGAAGCGCCGGACGCGAAAGCGGGGTCGCCGGAAGGCCGGATCACAGCGCGTGACATTTCGCCACCACGCGACTCGCTCGAGAAGGCGGTGAAGAAGATCGCCGAGGCCAAGCGCCCTGTGTTCATCGTTGGGCATGGCGCCCGCTTCGTGATGGAGCCGGTCATCGCGCTCGCCGAGCAGCTCAACGCGCCAGTGATGACGACGTTCAAGGGCAAGGGTCTCATCGCCGATGATCATCCGCTCGGATGCGGGGTGCTCGGGCGCAGCGGGACTCCCGTGGCGAGTTGGTTCATGAACGAAGCCGACTTGCTCGTGGTGTTTGGCGCGAGCTTCAGCAATCACACCGGCATCACGAGCTACAAGCCGATCGTTCAAGTCGACTACGACCCGATGATGCTGGGGCGGCTTCATTCGGTGACCGTTCCCGTCTGGGGTGAGATCGGCGTGACGGCGGGGCTCATGAAGGACCGGCTCGGGTCGACGGCGGCGGTTGACCAGCGCTCCGATGTGATCGACCGATGGAAAATCTGGCGGGAAGAAAAGGCTCGGCGGCTCAACGAAGAGGAGGGCGGCGGGGTGCACTCGGCGGCGATCTTTGCGGCATTGACCGCGACGGCGCCCGCGGACGCCATCATTGCGGTGGATGTCGGCAACAACACGTACTCGTTTGGCCGCTATTTCGAATGTCAGCGGCAAAGCGTTCTGATGAGCGGGTATCTCGGCTCGATTGGCTTCGGTTACCCCGCTGCGATGGGTGCCTGGGCCGCAGCTCAGGAAAGCGATCCGCGCTTCAGTGGCCGAAAGGTCATCGCGGTCACAGGTGATGGCGGCTTCGGACAGTACATGGCGGAGTACACCACAGCGGTGAAGTACGGCATGGACATCACGCACGTCCTGCTGAACAACAGCGAGCTCGGCAAGATCAGCAAGGAGCAGCGCACCGCCGACTACGACGTGTGGCAAACATCGCTCCACAACCCGAACTTCGCGGAGTACGCCGAGCTTTGCGGGGCGCTGGGGCTTCGCGTGACGGACGCCAAACAACTCGAGGGCGCGTTTGCCGAGGCACTGGCGCACGACGGCCCGGCGACCGTCGAAATTCTCGCTGACCCTCTACTCATCTAATGCAAGGGAGCGCATGACCGTCACGCAGGTTCGCAAACAAGAGAAGGTTCCGGTCGCCAAGTGGAGTGAGCTCCCGGACCGAGTGCCAACCTATGCGTTGGTAGCGGACGTCGACTTGGTCGTGCTTCGGTACGACGACGAGGTGTCGGTGTTGTACGGCAGGTGTCTTCACCGCGGCGCCCTGATGGCCGATGCCCGAGTCGAAGGAGAGAACCTCATCTGCGGCCTACACGGCTGGGACTATCGGTACGACACCGGCGTCAGCTCTTACAACAACGTCGAGGTGCTTCCGAAGTTCCGAGCCTGGCTCGATCACGACGCGGACGCGGTGCTGGTCGACAAAGAAGAGATTCGGGCTTGGGCGGAGAAGTCACCGCAGCCCTACGATCGCCAAGCGTATCTTGGCCTTTACGCCGACGTGCACGGGGGCCCCGAGGAGCCCTTCAACCAGCACATCCAAGAGCTGGCGCGCAATGGTCTCAAGAAAGTCGGCCACGACGGCCCGATGTCTGCAATGGGGGTTCCGCGGCAGCAGCTCCCCTGTTGGGACGACGTGTTGCTCTTGACCGCTCAGCTCGCGAAGAAGCCCTTGCTCGGCGATGTGCCTGTCGGGTCCGAGGTCGTCATCGGCCCCAGGGCCAAGAAGCCACTGCATCTCGATATTCCGCTCTTCGTCAGTGACATGAGCTTTGGAGCCCTGAGCCGCGAGGCCAAGATCGCGCTTTCGAAGGGCGCAGAGATGGCTGGCACCGGAATCTGCTCTGGCGAGGGCGGCATGTTGCCCGACGAGCAAGCGAACAACGCCCGTTATTTCTACGAGCTGGCCTCCGCACGTTTCGGCTGGAGCATGGACACGGTCAGGAAGTGCCAGGCGTTTCACTTCAAAGGCGGGCAGGGCGCCAAAACCGGCACCGGTGGCCATCTGCCCGGCAATAAAGTGAGTCCGGAGATCGCCGCTGTGCGGGGGCTCGAGCCGGGGCAGGCGGCCATTAGCCCTGCCACCTTTCCCGATTTGGATGGGCCTGCTGACTTCCGACGCCTCGCCGAGGAAGTGCGGGACGCCACCGGCGGCATTCCCATCGGCTTCAAGCTGAGCGCGCAGCATATCGAAAACGACATTGACTTCGCGCTCGAGTCGGACGCCGACTACATCATTCTCGATGGCCGCGGCGGCGCGACAGGTGCAGCACCCAACATCTTCAGGGACAACATCTCCGTCCCGACGATGGTGGCCTTGGCGCGCGCGCGGCGTCATCTCGATGCGCGTGAGCGCACGGACGTCACCCTGGTCATTACAGGCGGGCTTCGAACCGAAAGCGATTTCGTGAAGGCGCTGGCCCTGGGCGCCGACGCGATCGCCGTCTCGAACTCGGCGCTTCAAGCCATTGGTTGCCTCGGGATGCGGGCTTGCCAGACCAATAATTGCCCTGTCGGAATCGCTACGCAGCAGACGCATCTGCGAGCGCGACTCGAGATCGAAAAGTCGGCGCGGCAGCTCGATAATTACTTCCGCGCGACGGTCGACTTGATGAAAGTGCTGGCGCGCGGCTGCGGGCATGCGCACCTCGACCAGTTCGAGCTCGGCGACCTCACGACCTGGAAGCGCGAGATCGCGCATCTCGCGGGCATCCCCTACGCAGGAGTCACGCCGCTGTGACCTGGAAGTCGCTTGGCGCAGTGTTCCCCGGAGAGCTCACCGAGGCCCGCCTTCAGGTGCATTGGGCGGCGCAGTTGGTGAGCGCGCCAGGGACGAGCTTGCTTCCGAAAGCGGCGGACGATTCGCATACCAACCTTGGATGGGATTCAACGCTCGGCGTGCTGGTTGGACACAGCGCGGGTCCGCAGTCGCTACAAGCGGGACTGGTGTTCGAAGGGTTGGAGCTTCTGGTGTTGGACGGCGGGCGCGAGCGTTCTTCGCTGCGACTTGCTGGCCGCACCTTGCCGCAAGCTTTGGCATGGCTCGGCGAAGAGATTGCTGGCGACCAGTCGGCGCTCACATTGCCCGACTTCGAGATGCCGTCCTACCCCGTCGACGAAGGTGCTCCGTTTTCCGATGCGGGGACTGAGGCACGCATCGAGCTGGCTGCGTGGTTCGCCAATGCGTTCGCTTTGATTCGCGACGTCGTCGCGAACGAACCCGGCGCGTCACTTGTGCGTTGTTGGCCGCACCACTTCGATGCGGCGAGCTTGATCGCGCTCGATGCGGGTGTTGGCTCCGAGGAGGCGCGAAGCATTGGCGTCGGCTTTTCCCCGGGCGACGGTTCCTATGACCAGCCGTATTTCTACGTCACTCCTTGGCCGTATCCCGATACGGAGAGCCTTCCCCCCCTCGCTGCAGGAGCGCGGTGGCATCGGGACGGTTGGACGGGAGCGGTTCTCACGGGCGAGAGCTTGATCTCAGTGCCGCTCGCTGAGCAGCAACGCTCGGCCCGTGAAGCGCTCGACGGAGCTCTGAAAGCCTGCCGTGAGCTTCTCGGCGCTTAGCGTCCGAGCAGCAACACGCCGACACCGGCCGCGATCGCGATGACCTGCGGCCAGCCGGGAAGGGCCGGGCTGTCGTGCTCGTGGGCCCAGTCGTGCGTCACCACGTGGAGCAGGAGGCCGCTCACCGCCGCCTCGATCCAGGCCTCGCCGCGCGTCCAGGCTCCGAGCGATGTTTGTTGCGCGAGGACGACCCCCAAGCAGCCGACCGCCGCCAGTCCGATCGCGCGTCGGATACCGCTGCGGACGCCGTGTGCGGACGTGAACGCGAGCGTGATCAGCGCGGTGACCGGCACCGAATGCACGGCGATGGCCGTGAGCACGTCACCGTGATGATGGCCGGCGTGCGCCTCTCCGGTGAAAGAGCCCAGGGCGAGACCGTCGCCGAGCTTGTGAATCATCAACCCCCAGTAGCTGAGTTCGAGGCCCATCGTGGACGAGTGATCGTGCTCGGGGTCCTCGTTCGCGGCCCGTTCGATCAGCCATGGCGCGAGGAACGCGACGGCGACCGCAATCAAGACCACCGGGCCTCCGGCGCTGATCGCATCGGGGATCAGCCTTCCCACTACGACGGCGACCGAAGACACGATCGCAAAGGTCCGGATTGCGTCGAGGAGCCGGCCACGCCCAGGGGCGATGAGGCCGACGACGGCGCCCATGGCGACGGAACCTAAGACGATCGCGATCGGCCACTCCATCGAGGCGACTTACCACACTCGGGACTGGCCCGGTTTCACTAGATGCCGAGCGAGTCGGCTTCTTGCGCGGCTTCCTTGGCGAGGTGTTCCTGTGCGCATGTCGGGCACATGACCGCTTCCTTGGCGATTTCGTAGCCTGCGCCGCCTGGATCGTCCGCGAACTTCGACCGAGCGCCGGGGCGGCCCTTCTGTGCTTTGCCACGGCTCGGGTACTCGGCGGGCCGGCGTTCGGTCACCACCTTCGTCGCCCGCTCTCCGGGGCGCGACACTCGATTGCAAAGCTGACATCGGTACATGCAGGGACTCCTAGGTCTGAGAACCCGCTGTTTGGCACATGGGCTCGGCCCGGGCAACCCAAGGAGGTGTCGGGCTGATCGTCCCAGAACCGGGGCCTCACGCGCCCAGAAGCTTGGCGATTTCGGGAGCCGCGTAGGTCAGGACGCCATCGGCGCCGGCCCTCTTGAAGGACAGCATGCTCTCGAGGATGACCTTATCCCAATCGAGCCAGCCCTGGTCGGCGGCCCCGCGCAGCATCGCGTACTCGCCGCTGACTTGGTACGCAAATGTCGGGAGGCCGAACGACTCCTTCACACGGCGGAGGATGTCGAGATAGGGCATGCCCGGCTTGACCATCACCATGTCGGCCCCCTCGGCCACGTCGAGCGCGACTTCGCGGAGCGCCTCGTCGGTGTTCGCCGGGTCCATTTGGTACGTGCGTTTGTCGGCCGCGCCGAGGTTCTTGGCCGAGCCAACCGCATCGCGGAAGGGGCCGTAGAATGCCGAAGCGTACTTGGCGGAGTAGGCGAGCAGGCTCACGTGGTCGAGACCCTCCGCGTCGAGCGCGTCGCGGATGGCGCCGATGCGACCGTCCATCATGTCGCTCGGGGCGATCACGTCGCAGCCGGCTTGCGCCTGCACGAAGGCTTGCGCGCAGAGCACCGCGACCGTTTCGTCGTTGAGGACCTCTCCATCGCGGACGATGCCGTCCTGCCCATGGGTGGTGTAGGGGTCTAGCGCGACGTCGCAGATCACGCCGATGCCGTCGTGCGCGTCCTTGATGCTGCGAACGGTGCGGCACACCAGGTTGTCAGGGTTCGTCGCTTCGTCACCGTTTGCTGTCTTGAGCTCCGGGGGCGTCACGGGGAACACCGCGACGGCTGGGATGCCGAGCGACTTGGCCTCGCCCACGGCGTCCACCAGGAGATCGATGCTCAAGCGTTCGACCCCGGGCATCGAGGGAACAGGCGTGCGCACGCCTCGCCCTTCTTGGACGAACACCGGCCAGATGAGGTCGGCTGGCGTGACGTTGGATTCTCGCGTGAGGCGGCGGACCCAATCGGAGTGGCGGTTGCGCCGCATGCGCGTGCTTGGGAACTGGGCCTGACCGTCGTGAGCCATGAGTGCGGCGAGCCTAGCATGGCGCTATAGTCGGTGTGTGAGAAACGGGATCTTGGTGTTGGCTTTGTGGCTGTTGGCGACCGGGTGTTCGACGACGATGACGGGGCGCAAGCAGCTGACGCTCATCCACGAGGACAAGATGGACGCGATGGGCATCGCCGCGTTTGCCAGCTTGAAGCAGCAGGGGGAGCTCAACCAGGATCCGGCGATCAACGAGTACGTGAAATGCGTGGTGATTGCCATTCTGGAGGTCATCCCCCCGGAGTACGGCCCCGACGATGGCCGCTGGGAGGTGCTGGTCTTCGAGGACTCGACGCCGAACGCGTTTGCACTCCCGGGCGGAAAGATTGGGGTCCATACGGGCATGCTCGACGTCGCGACGACGGCGGGGCAGCTCGCCGCGGTCCTTGGCCACGAAGTGGGGCACGTGTTGTTGAATCACGGCAATGAGCGAATGTCGCAATCGATCTTGGCGGACACGGCCATGAACACTGCGTCCATTGCGGCGGGCGCGGCGGCCCCCCAGTATCAGGACCTCGTCGTTGGCGGGCTCGGTGTCGGTGCGCAATTCGGTGTGCTCCTGCCGTTCAGCCGCAAGCACGAGTCCGAGGCGGACCAAGTGGGCCAGATCTTCATGGCAGAGGCGGGTTTCTATCCTGCCGAGGCGATCACTCTTTGGCAGAACATGGCAGAGATGAGCGGCGAAGGGCCGGCGCAGTGGCAATCGACGCACCCTTCCGACGAGACCCGCATCGCGAAGCTCCACGCTAACCTCCCGCAGGCGATGCAGGAATACGAGAAAGCTCGCGCGGCCGGCAAGGACCCGCAGTGCGCTCCGCCCCCCGACGAATGGATCAGCCCCGAAGCCTTGCCGTAGCGCTCAGGCGTTGGCCTGCACGAATCGAGCAACCGCTTCGCCAATCTCTGCAGGCGAATCCTCTTGAATGAAGTGGAGGCCCTTCACCGTGATCTCCTCCTGGTTGGGAAGCTGTCGGGCGAACTCGCGTTGCGGGCCGATCAAGACGATGCCGGGGTCGGCGTTGATGAAGAGCTTCGGCACGGAGTCGCTGGCCTGCAACCATTTCGAATAGGCCTCGACGATTTCGTGAACGTCTCTCGGCTCGCCGCCGATCGGAATCTGACGGGGCCAGGCGAGGGTGGGGCGCCGTGACTCGCCCGGCTCGGTGTAGCGGGCGCGATACCGGTCCATCTCCTCGCCGCTGAGCTTCCTGTGGATCGATGAAGGTAGGATGCGCTCGATGAAAACGTTCTTCTCCAGGATGATTTCTTCGCCTGCCGGGGATCGCATCGCCTTGAAGATCTTGCGCGCAGACTCGGCCCAGTCATCCCAGCTTTCGAGAGGGCGGACGATGGCCTCCATGTAGGCGATGCCCCTGACCTGCTCGGGGTGGCGTCGAGCCCAGTGGAAGCCGAGCCCCGAACCCCAATCGTGAATGACCAGGAACACGGGCCGGTCGCCAACCACCGCATCGAACCAGGCGTCCAGGTACCGCCGATGATCGACGAAGCGATAGCCGCTCGAGCTCTCGCCCGAGTCGCCCATGCCGATGAGGTCCGGAGCGAGGCAGCGCGCGACCGGGGCAACCTCTTTGATCACGTTGCGCCAGAGATACGACGAGGTTGGGTTGCCATGCAGAAAGACCGCAATGGGCCCTTCTCCACCGGTGTCGACGTAGGACATCTCGCTGTCCTCGACGGCGACGCGTTTTCTGGGATGCGGGTCTGCGGCTGAGATGGCGGCCATGGTGTATAGTCCGACGAATGACCGTGGGCCGCAAATGGCGTGCGCCGCAGAGTGATCTGTTGGTACCTTTCGATGGCAGCTTCCGTATCGATGCGGCGCCCACTGCGCCTTCGACCGAGGCCGACAAGGCCGCGCTCGAGGCGGCCCGCAGGGAGCGGACTCAGGAAATCTACGAGCTTCAAAGGAAGCTCTATGCCGACAACCAATATGCCGCGCTCTTCGTCTTCCAGGCGATGGATGCCGGCGGGAAGGACGGGACGATCCGGAACGTATTCACCGGGGTGAATCCGGCCGGCTTCCAGGTGTCGTCGTTCAAGGCGCCCTCCGACGAGGAGCTCGACCATGATTTTCTTTGGCGAGTGGCTCAACAATTGCCAGAGCGTGGCCGCATCGGCGTCTTCAACCGCAGCCACTACGAAGAAGTGCTGGTCGTACGCGTGCATCCGGAGTTCCTCGAGGGTCAGCGGCTGCCTAACCTCGATCTCGAAACGATTTGGAGCGAGCGCTTCGAATCGATTCGCAACTTCGAACGGCACCTCGCAGAGAACGGCACGGTTATCGTGAAGTTCTTTCTCAACGTGTCCTTTCAAGAGCAGAAGAAGCGGCTGCTCCGGCGCATCGACAAGCCGAGCCGGAATTGGAAGTTCAACCCGGATGACGTCAAGGAGCGGGAGCGCTGGCCCGACTACATGCGCGCGTTTGAAGATGCACTCAACGAGACCTCGCGCCCCTGGGCTCCCTGGTACGCCATCCCTGCGGACGACAAACCCTACATGCGACTTCAAGTGGCCCGCGTCGTTCAAGAGACGCTGGAGAGTCTCGGCGTCGGCTTTCCGAAGATCGACGACGCAGCACGACTTGCCTTGGCCAAGTGTCGTGATGCGCTCGAGCGGCAATGAGTGAAGCGCCCCCGGTGGTGTTGACGGTTGCGGGCTCGGACCCCTCGGGTGGTGCAGGGGTGCAAGCCGACCTCAAGACGATTCACCAGCACGGCGGGTACGGGGCGGCTGTGCCCACTCTGATCACGGTGCAGAACACTGACGGGGTCGAGGAAGTCGAGCTGCTATCCCCGGATCTCGTTCGGGCGCAGCTCTCGAGCCTGCTGGGGGATCTCGAGGTGGCGGCAGCGAAGACCGGGGCGCTTGGGTCGCCCGAGGTTGCGCACGTGGTCGGGTCCTTCATGAAGGAGACCCGTTTCCCTTGGGTGGTCGACCCTGTCTGGTTGCCAACCCGCGGAAGGCCGCTTTCGAAAGGGGACATCGTGGAGGCCTATAAGGAAGTGGTCGTCCCGCGCGCCGCGCTCGTGACCCCGAATGTGCAGGAGGCGGCGTTGCTGGCCGAGATGGCTGTGCGCTCGCTCGTAGATGCGCGGGAAGCCGCCGAGCGGATCGCTAGGCTCGGCGCGTCGGCCGTTCTCGTCAAAGGCGGCCATCTCGAGGGCTCGGCCCGGGGCACCGACGTGCTCCTCCACGATGGCGAGGTCACCGAGCTCCCCCCCGCCGAAATTGTCGCCGGGCGCTTTCACGGCACTGGGTGCGCGCTCTCCGCCGCGATCGCGACTCGGCTTGCCCTGGGACAGGACATCCCCGCTGCCGTCGAAGGGGCCAAAGCCTGGCTTACCGGCGCCCTCGCTCATGCGTTTGCAGTCGGGAAGGGGGCCAAGCCCGTGAATCATTTCTGGCCCATGGACGCAAAACCTTAATCCCGTTCGAAGTTTTGCAAACGCTTTAGTTGCCCTGCCTTTTCCGAGGCTGCTACATGCGAGCAGGTTTTCGGATGGCGCGTCGTCGGAAGAAGAAGGGGGCTCCGCAGATCGAGCTCCCCATGGACAGCATCGAGGACGCGTCGCTCGTCGTCGAGGCGCAGCGCCGTTATCTCAACTACGCGTTGAGTGTCATCACGTCGCGCGCGCTTCCGGATGTACGGGACGGGCTGAAGCCGGTGCAACGGCGAATCCTGTACGCCATGTTCAATGAGCTTCGCTTGCGGAGCGACGTCAAGCACCGGAAGTCGGCGGCCATCGTCGGCGACGTGATGGGTAAGTTTCACCCGCATGGCGACACCGCCATCTACGACGCCCTAGTCCGCATGGCCCAGCCCTTCACCCTGCGGCAGCCGCTCGTGGATGGCCGCGGCAATTTCGGCTCTCCGGATGGCGATTCGGCGGCGGCGATGCGCTACACCGAGGCGCGCCTTCAGAAGCTCGCCGACGAGCTCCTGGTCGAGCTTGCCAAGAACACGGTCGCCTTTCGTCCGAACTACGACGGGCGCTTGTTTGAGCCGATCGTCCTCCCTGCACGCTTTCCGAACCTGTTGGTAAATGGCTCGCAAGGCATTGCGGTTGGGATGGCAACCTCGATTCCGCCTCACAATTTGTCAGAGGTGATTCAGGCTTGCGTGGCGCTCATCGACGAGGACCTCACAACCAAGCAGTTGATGAAGTTCGTGAAAGGGCCTGACTTCCCGACGGGGGGTGAGCTGATCAGCAGCAAGAACGAGCTGGCGGCAGCCTATGAGCACGGCCATGGCTCACTCAAGCTTCGCGGGGAGTGGAAGACTGAGAGCCCTCGGAGTGGCAACCCGTCTATCGTCATTCACTCGATTCCTTACTCGGTGGAGCGCAGCACGGTCGTCGAGAAGATCGCCGAGGTGATCATCGCCCGGAAGCTACCGCTGTTGCTCGACGTGCGCGACGAAAGCACCGACGACTGCCGCATCGTCTGCGAAATGAAGAAGGACGCCGACCCGCAGCTCATCATGGCGTACCTCTACAAGAACACGCCGCTTCAAACGAACGTGCAGGTGAACCTCACCTGCCTGGTCCCCACTGCCAATCCCGAGGTGTCGGCCCCTCAGCGCCTTGGCCTCAAGGCCATCCTTCGGCACTTCATCGACTTCCGGATGGAGGTCGTCACCAAGCGCCTCGAGTTTGAGCTGGACCAACTCCTCAAGCGCATTCACATCCTCGAAGGCTTCGTCATCATCTTTGACGCGCTCGACGAAGCGATTCGGATCATCCGGAAATCGGAGGGCAAGCAAGACGCAGCCCAGAAGCTGATGAAGCGCTTCAAGCTCGACGAGCTGCAGGTCGACGCAATCCTCGAGCTCAAGCTCTACCGCCTGGCAAAGCTACAAATGCTCGAGATTCGGAGCGAACTCGGGCAGAAACAAAAGGAAGCCATGCGTGTGCAGAAGCTGCTCAAGAGCCCTGCCGCGCGCTGGAAGCTGATCCGCGCAGAGCTCCTGGAGCTGGCCTCGAACTACGCGGATCCGCGGCGCACCCGCATCACAGGCAAGCTCGACGAACCCGAGTTCGACGCAGAGGCTTTCATCGTCGACGAAGACGCGATGGTGGTCGTGACGGAGCAAGGCTGGGTCAAGCGGCAGCAGCGCGTGAAGGACGTGGCCTCGACCCGCGTACGAAAAGGCGACCGCGTGCTGGCTGTTCTGGCGGGGTCCACCAGGAGCACGGTGGCCTTCTTCAGTAGCCACGGGGTTTGCTACGTGAGCCGAATCGTCGACATTGCGGCGACGACGGGTCACGGGACCCCGCTTCAGACGATGTTCAAGATGGCAGACGGGGAGCGGATCGTCGGGGCGATGGGCTTCGACCCCCGCTTCTTGGAGGTGCCGCCCGTCGACGAGGAGTCCGAGGAACCGGAGCCGCCTTATGCTATCGCGGTCACGCGCGGCGGGCTCGCGTTGCGCTTTTCGCTTCGCGGCCATCGGGAGCCTTCGACCCGCTCGGGCCGTAAGTTCACCCGGCCCAAGAAGGGCGACGAGGTGATCTATGTGGCGCCCGTGTTCGAAGAGGACTGTGTTACTTGTGTGACGAAGCAGCGCCGTGCCCTGGTCTGTGAAGCGGAGGAGGTTTCGCTGTTGGCGGGCGCGGGGCGCGGGGTCATGTTGATCAAGCTGCAGAAGGACGACGAGGTCCTGGCGGCGCGCGTGCTGTCATATGAAGACGACGTCTTGCTTGCCAAGCGCGAGGGCGGAAGCGAGTACCGAATCACGCTTCGCAAGTACGAGGTCGTGTCGCGGGGCGGGAAGGGCTTCCAGCTCTTCACGCGCGGCGCCATCGAAGGCGAAGTGTATCAAGAACCCGAGATTCCCATGTTTCCGGAGGACTAGTGGCGTACACCGCCAAAGACATCGACGTTCTCGAAGGCTTGGATCCGGTTCGCAAGCGGCCCGCGATGTACATCGGAGGGACCGACGCCCACGGCTACCACCACTTGCTCTGGGAAATCCTCGACAACTCAGTCGATGAAGCGATCAACGGGCACGCGTCCCGCATCGAGGTGGCGCTCGACGCGGACCATCGCGGTGCGACGATCACCGACAACGGGCGCGGGATTCCCGTCGACACGCATCCCAAGTTCAAGAAGTCGGCGCTGGAGCTCATCCTCACGACCCTGCATGCCGGCGGCAAGTTCGAGGGCAAGAGCTACCAAGTGGCGGGGGGCCTTCATGGCGTGGGCGCCTCGGTCGTGAACGCGCTCTCTTCCGACTTGACGGCCACCGTTTGGCGTGGGGGCAAGACCTACTCGCAGCCTTACAAGCGCGGCAAGGCGAGCGGAAAGCTCAAGCAAGGTCGGAAGACCAGCAAGCGCGGCACCTCGATTCACTTTCGGCCCGACGCCGACATCTTCGGCAAGCGTGCTGCATTCGACACCAAGCGCGTCGCCGAGCGCCTCGAGGCGAAGACCTATCTTCATCGAGGCCTCAAGATCCTGTTCGTCGACGAGAAGACCGGTGAGCGTGAGGAGTTCGAGCATCCGGGTGGCATCGTCGATTTTCTCGACAAGCTGGTAACCGAGCGCGGTAAGCCGCCTGTGCACAGCGAAGCGTTTACCTCCGAGCATGAGGACCCGCCGCGGTTCGAGGTTGCGTTGCGTTGGACCGAGGCCACGGACGAAGTGATTCGGTCATACGCCAACGGCATCCCAACGGGCTCGGGCGGCACGCACGAGAACGGGTTCAAGCAGGGGCTCTCCAAGGCCATCCGCAACCACATGGATACGCAGAAGCTCATGCCTAAGGGGGTGAAGGTCACCGCGGATGACATCCGCGAAGGGCTCGTGGCCTTGGTCAGTGTGTACGTGGAGGAACCGCAGTTCCAAGGGCAGACCAAGGACCGGCTCAACAACCCCGAGATCACTGCGCAGATCGAAACTTCGGTGCGCACCGCGTTCGAACAGTGGTTGCTCAACAACAAGACTTCGGCCGAGTCGATCATCGCGCGGGTGATCATCTCGTCGCGAGCGCGGGCTGCAAGCCGTGCGGCGAGTCAGCAGGTTTCGCGCAAGACCGCGATCAGCCACCGGTTGAACCTTCCCGGCAAGCTCGCCGACTGCTCCAGCACCAACCCCGACGAGAGCGAGCTGTTCCTCGTGGAAGGCGACAGCGCCGGCGGCAATGCGAAACAGGGACGCGACCGCAAGACGCAAGCGATTCTTCCCCTGCGTGGCAAGGTGTTGAACGCGGAGCGTGCGACGCAGGCGCAGATCCTCGGCAACCGTGAACTTCAGGACATCGTGAGCGCGCTCGGATGCGGGATCGGCAAGGACTTCGATATCTCGAAGCTGCGCTACGGCCGTGTGTTCTTACTGATGGACGCGGACGTGGATGGACACCACATCGCGACGCTATTGCTCACCTTCTTCTTTCGCATGCTACCCGGGCTCGTGAGGGCGGGGCATGTCTTCTTGGCGCAACCGCCGCTCTATCGTATTGACATCGGCAAGCAGGTGCATTGGGCACTCGACGACGAAGAGCGCGATCGCATCATCAGCGACGCGCCGGGGAATGCGAAAGTCGAGATCAGCCGGTTCAAGGGTCTCGGCGAAATGACCGCAGACGAGCTTCGTGAGACCACGCTCGACAAGACCCGGCGAAGGGCTTTGCGGGTCATGGTCGATGGGGAGCTAGAGGCGGATCGTGTCTTCAGCGAGCTCATGGGCAAGGACCCTGCGGCACGCTACCAATTCATCATGGAACAGGCGCCCGCAGCAGAGGCCGTCGAGCTCGACGTTTAGGCGAGAAAACGCCGTCCGGTTTTTTGACTGGGCCCGCACGTTCTGGTTGAACCACTTCAGGAAGTACTTCGATAACTCGAGGGAGTGGTAATGCAGTCGACTTGTCACGTGTGCGAAAAGAGCTTCGAAGCGCGCTTTCGCTACCAGGTTCGCGAGGAGAACGGGCAGTACATCTATATATGCTCGACCTCGTGCCAACAGAAGTTGTTGATAGGGGAGGATGGCGTTCACGCATGTAGCACCTGCGGCGCTACGTTCGAGATCGAGTTTCCGTTTCAGATGAGCGTGAGCGACGGACGTCGCCAGTACTTCTGTACGACCCCGTGCCGCGAGCGCGGTGAGCAGCGTCATAGTGAGGTCGGACTCGTGCGCGCGACCCCGAAGCGCATTGCAGTGTTCAACCACAAGGGCGGCACCGGGAAGACCACGACGTCGATCAATTTGGCTGCTGGTTTGGCGGAGTCAGGGCGCCGGGTGTTGCTCATCGATGCGGACGGGCAGGGCAACGTCGGAGCATCGCTCGGAATCGCCGGGCAGCGCACGCTCTATCATGTCCTCGTGAACGGGGCGAAGGCGGCCGACGTTGCCGTTCCCGTTCGCGAGGGGTTGGATGTGTTGACCTCCAACGAGTCGCTCGCTGCCGCAGAGCTCTATCTTGCCGAACGTCCGAACCGTGACCGCATCATGCGTGAGCGGCTGGGTGATGCGTGCCGCGAGTACGACGTCGTCGTCATCGATTGTGCGCCTGCGCTCTCGTTGATGAATCAGAACGCGATGGTCTATGCGGACAGCGTCGTCGTCCCCGTTGCCTGCGACTACCTTTCGTTGGTGGGCGTGAAGCAAGTCCTGAGGACAATTCGCAATGTGCGGGAGCTGCTTCAACACGACGTGCAGCTTCTGGGCGTGTTGCCGACCTTTTTCGACGTTCGAACTCGAATTTCGCGCGAGGCAATCCTGACGATGCGTGAGCACTTCGAGGGCCGCTGCTATGATCCAATTCGCATCAACACCAAGCTCCGCGAGGCTCCGAGCGCGAAGCAAACGATCTTCGAGTACGCCCCGAAGAGTCATGGCGCGGAGGACTACACGCGTTTGGTGCAACGGGTGACCGCCATTGCCGCGACCGGGAAGAGAGCGAAAAAGCGGGCCGCGCTTTCGGTCGCATCTTAGGGAGGGAACATGAAGAGACGGGATGCAACAGGGGTAAACGAGGTTCTCGAAGAAGACGAGGTGAGCGCGGTTTTGCGTGACACCTTCTACGGCGGCAACTCCGGAAAGCGCAGCCGCGCCAAGGCCAAGAAGCCAAAGCAGAAGAAGCCGGACCACTACGACGTGATTTGTATCTCCCTCTACAAGGAAGATCTGGCCCAGCTCGACAAGATGGTCGCCAAGCTCAAAAAGCAGGGCCACAGGAGGATCAGCCGGAGCGCCCTCATCCGGTTCGCCCTCGACCAGGTCGAAATCGGGGACTTCCCGCGCGCCTACTAGCGTACCGTCACCGGGGCGCTATACTCGCCGCCAATTTTTAGGGTCCTTGGGAGGTTCCGGTGACTGACAGCATCCTACGGGAAGCACTCACCTTCGATGACGTGTTGCTCCTGCCTGCGTACGCGGATTTTCTGCCCGCGAATGCGGACGTTTCCACTCGCTTTACGCGGGAGATCGAGCTGCGCATCCCCTTCGTGTCGAGCGCGATGGACACGGTGACCGAGTGGCGGACCGCGGTGACGATGGCTCGCGAAGGCGGCATCGGCATTCTGCACAAGAACATGAGCCCTGAGCTCCAGGCGCTCGAGGTCACCAAAGTGAAGCGGGCTGAAACGGGCATGATCGTCGACCCGGTGACGGTCGGGCCCGGCGAGGCGCTCCACGACGCGCTCGAGCTCATGCGGCGTCACGAGATTTCGGGGCTTCCGGTGGTCGAGGGCAACAGGCCGGTTGGCATTCTCACCAGCCGCGACATTCGCTTCGAGCAGAACCTCAATCAGAAGGTCGCTCAGCTCATGACGAAGGAGCTCGTCACCGTGCCGCCGGGCGTCGAGCAGGCCAAGGCGCGCGAGCTTCTGCACAAGCACCGGATCGAGAAGCTGCTTGTGGTCGGGGAGAGCGGCGAGCTGGTCGGCCTCATCACCATCAAGGACTTGCTGCAAGCCGATCGCTATCCGGATTCGATCAAGGATTCGCTCGGGCGCCTGTGTGTGGGCGCTGCGCTCGGCGTGGGCCCCGATCGAGACACGCGCACCGAGGCGCTCGTGCAGGCAGGGGTCGACGTGTTGATCATCGACACCGCGCACGGGCACACCAAGGGCGTGATCGACGCGGTCCGCGATACCAAAGCGGCGTACTCCAGCGTACAAGTGGTTGCGGGCAACGTAGCGACCGCCGATGCGACGAAGGCCTTGATCGACGCCGGCGCCGATGCGGTGAAGGTCGGCATGGGTCCGGGGTCGATTTGCACCACGCGCGTCGTGGCCGGCATCGGCGTGCCCCAGGTGACCGCCGTCATGGACTGCGCACGCGTCGGACGCGAGCACGGTGTTCCCATCATCGCCGACGGTGGCGTAAAGTACTCTGGCGATGCCGTGAAGGCGATCGCCGCGGGCGCGAACAGCGTGATGATTGGCTCACTGTTTGCGGGCACCGATGAGGCGCCGGGAGAGCTCGTTCTGTATCAGGGCCGAACGTACAAGTCGTACCGCGGGATGGGATCCCTCGGCGCGATGCGCCAAGGGTCGTCGGATCGCTACGCGCAGGCCGACGTGTCGGATGTCGGCAAGCTCGTCCCCGAGGGGATCGAAGGCCGGGTGCCATATCGGGGAGCGTTGTCGACAGTGGTGTACCAGCTAGTGGGCGGCCTGCGCGCCGGCATGGGCTACACGGGTAACCCGTCGATCGCCGAGCTCCAGAAGAACGCGCAATTCGTCCGCATCAGTGCAGCGGGGCTTCATGAGAGTCACGTGCATGACGTGATGGTGACGAAGGAAGCGCCGAACTACCGGGTCAGTTAAGGACCGGGGCCGGTTCCGGTTCCGGGGCCGAGACCGGGTGACCGAGGCCGAGTAACCGGGACAGGGTGACCGGGGCCGAGTTGCCGAGGCCGGGGGACCGGGACCGGGTGCGCCAGGGGGAACGGGTTGGAGGTTGGAAACGTGAGGAGGGCAGTGACCGAGAACGGGTGCGAAAGGTGCATCGCGTATGGGTCAATTCATTGCTCACGAAATCGCGCTCGAGCTCGTTCGAGCTTTGAGACCGGTCCTTCTGAAGATTGCACGCCGTGACAAGGACCTCGCTCGACAGCTCCGGAGGTCCGCCGCGAGCGTCGTGCTCAACTTGGCAGAAGGCACACATAGCGATCCGGGAAACAGGCAAGCCCGTTACTTCACCGCGGCCGGCTCAGCGAAGGAAACCCAGTCGGCTTTGGTGATCGCCGAGGCCTGGGGATACATCGCCGACCCCGAGCTAATGGCAACGGCAGACCGACTCGTAGCAATAACGTACCGACTAAGCCGCACCTAGTATCGCTCTCGGCCTCAGCTACTCGGCCTCGGCCTCGGTCACCCGGCCCCGGTCCCGGTGACTCGGCCCCGGTCGCGGTCACCCGGTCTCGGATCTCCGGCCTCGGTCACTCGGTCCCGGTCACTCGGTCTCGGCCCCGGAACCGGCCCCGGTACTCCCCCTCCGGCCTCCCTCGACCGTCCCGACCCCCCATGTTAGACCCGCGCCATGATCGTTGATGGGGTTTTGATTCTCGACTTTGGGTCGCAGTACACCCAGCTCATTGCTCGGCGGATTCGGGAGCAGCACGTCTATTGCGAGATTCAGCCGTGTACCTATTCGCTTGCGGAGGTCAGGGACCTCGCGCCTCGGGCGATCATTCTGAGTGGCGGGCCGGCGAGTGTGTTTGCCGAGGGGGCGCCGAGTGTCGATCCGGGGGTGTTTGACCTTGGGGTTCCGGTCTTGGGGATTTGTTACGGGATGCAGCTCACCGGCCATCTTCTTGGGGGTAAGGTCGAGCAGGCAGATGAGCGGGAGTACGGGCCGGCGCGGCTCGAGGTGCTCAAACCCGAGGGGCTTCTTCACGGGTTTCATGCGGGCTCTCATGTCGACGTGTGGATGAGCCACGGCGATCGCGTGGAGAGCTTACCGCCCGGGTTCGAGACGATCGCGCGAACCCCCAACAGCCCGTTTGCGGCGGTAGCGAACCTCGAGCGCAAGATCTTTGGGGTACAGTTTCATCCGGAGGTCGCGCACACTCCGCGCGGCGTCGAGATGCTTCGCGCCTTCTTGTTCGAGGTAGCTGGGTGCTCTGCCAACTGGACGCCCGGTTCCTTCGTGGAACAGAGCGTCGAGTCGATTCGCCGTCAGGTCGGTGACCGCGCCGCGGTGTGCGGCTTGTCCGGTGGCGTGGATTCGTCCGTTGCGGCCATGTTGGTGTCCAAGGCGATCGGTGACCGGCTCACCTGCATCTTCGTCGACAACGGCTTGCTTCGAAAAGACGAAGCCGAAGCAGTAGTCCACACCTATGGAAGCCACTTCGGGCTCAAGCTGATTCACGTCGACGCGGCCGACGAGTTCCTCGACGCGCTTCACGGGGTGAGCGACCCCGAACAGAAGCGGAAGATCATTGGCCGCGTGTTCATCGATGTGTTCCAGCGGGAAGCCGAGAAGCTCGAAGACGTGGGCTACCTCGTGCAGGGGACGCTGTACCCGGATGTGATCGAGAGTCTGTCATTCAAGGGGCCGAGCGCCGTCATCAAGAGTCACCACAACGTCGGCGGTTTGCCCGACACCTTGCATCTGGAGCTGATCGAGCCGTTACGGCTGCTTTTCAAAGACGAGGTTCGCGAGGTGGGAGAAGCGATGGGAATGGCGCACGACCTTCTTTGGCGCCACCCATTTCCGGGCCCGGGTCTTGCGGTCCGATGCCCCGGCACGATCGATCGGGAGAAGCTCGAGATCCTCCGCGAGGCCGATGCGATCTTCATGGAAGAGCTGCGGGCATCGGACCTGTACGACAAGATCTGGCAAGCGTTTTGCGTGATCCTCCCCGTGCGTACCGTCGGCGTGATGGGCGACGAGCGAACTTACGACTACGTCATCGCCGTGCGTGCGGTCGACTCGCGAGATGGCATGACCGCGGACTGGTCGCGCATTCCGCACGAAGTGCTGGCGCGCGTCTCGACCCGGATCATCAACGAGGTACGCGGCTGCAACCGAGTCTGCTACGACATCTCGTCTAAGCCCCCTTCGACGATCGAATGGGAGTGAGACCCGCCGCTCTAGTGCTAGCGCTCGTTGCGCTCGGCTGCGCAAAGAAGGGCACGGTAGCGGCGGAGCCCGCACGACTGAAGGTCGTCGCTACGCCCGCAAACGCCTCCGTCTACATCGACGGCCACTACTTCGGCCGTGCAACCGTCCTCTCCGTCGAGCCCAAGGCTCTCGTCCCCGGCGTTCACCTCATGACGGTGCAAGCCGAGGACCACTTCCCCCATGACGTGGAGCTCGACCTACCGGCGGGGGAGACCACCGTCACGGTAGAGCTACGACCGATCCCGCCTTAGGCAGCGACAGCGACAGTGTCGGCGAGCGTATTAACCCTTCTAAAAAGGGGACTGTCCCCTTTTTAGTTTTGGAAGGCGGTGTCTAGCTCTTTGGAGGTTTTGTATTCGTCTTCGATCATGGGGCCGGCTAGGCGGACTACGAGGTGTGTGGGGCTCATGGCCTTGAGGGCTTGGAGCTCCTCGTATTTGGCTTCGGTGCCCTCATCGATGAGGACTAGGTTGGCTTGGGCTCGGACGAAGTCGGGGCGCTTGGCGAGGGTTTCCTTGAGGAGCTGCTCGGAACGGGCGGGGTCCACGTAGCGCTCGTAGGCCTCCATGGCGCGGAGGTAGGTGTGAACAGGCGGGTCCCCTTCGCCATCCTTGCCGTATCCCATCATGCGGTCGAACTCGAGCCACTGGCCGCGCAGGCGGAAGTAGTTGGCGTTGGCGTAGTAGGCTAGCTGCGCCTTCGGG
>JBGUEF010000019.1:0-22090 GCA_041821485.1 Deltaproteobacteria bacterium | reverse complement strand
GTGCCAACCCGCGCCGCAGCCTTCTGTCTCCTGGCCCTGGCCCTGTGCCTGGCCGCGCCGCAGTCGGGCCGGGCGGAGTCGGGCGAGCTGCCAGGGGGGCCCCCGGAGAGGGAAGGGTCGATCGCGGTGGGAGCCGAGACGGGCCTAGTCGTGCCGCTGTCGACGAATCGACTCTGTCCCGCTGGCTATGGATGTATCGCCGACATCGGCTGGGCAGTCGGGGTCAACTTCTCCTACCGATGGGCGAATGGCATTGGCCTCGGGTTCGGGTACGAGTTTTGGCTCCTCACGGCGAACGGTGTCTACGAAACCACGGTTCCGCAGACGTTCACGGCGCTCCTGCAGTATTCGTTCCTTCCGAACCACGCGACGCACCCCCTGCTGCGCCTCCGTGGCGGGTTCCTGATGTTGGGGCCCTCCTTCCGTGTGGCGACCATCGGGGGGACGGCCGAGATCGGGGTCGGGGCGGAGGTCGAGCTCAGCCCGGATACGGTCTTCTCCTTCCTCGTCACCGGGAACCTGTTGCGGACCCAGTCGTTCACCACTCCAGCAGACGACGCCCTGCGCGCGGTCGACGGCGCGTTGGACGCCATGTTGGTTCTGCGGGTCGGATTCAACTTCCTGCTGTAAAAGGGTGCGAATTGCGTCAGTCTTCGCTTCCGGACAGGTCGAGATTTCGACAGCGCGGCTGTAGGCTGTATCGTTATAGTGTCTTGATGGGGTTAGTGGATGCAGGCGGGGGCTGAATGAGCGGCGACGCACATCAGAATGGTGATGATCAGTCGAGCCCCGGCGAAGGCGGCGAGACGATAGCGCCGGCGCCCGGCACGGAGAGCTGGAGTCGTGCGCCCAGGGTGGCCGCGACGCCGACCCCGCAAGGCCTCCACTTCACCGTCTACGGGAAGACCGACGTTGGGCTCGTCCGTGAGCACAACGAAGACAACTTCATGGTCGCCGACCTGAGCGCGGCTTCGGGTCCGCTTGCCGGGGAGGAAGTGATTTCGGGCTCGGTTTCGGACCGCGGCCTCGGCTTGGCGGTCTGTGATGGCATGGGCGGTGCCGCCGCTGGGGAAGTGGCTAGCCACATGGCAGTCGACACCCTGTTCGAGATGCTGCGCGGCGACGACGCGCCCAAGGACCGCGACAGTTTCGCTCGGCGTCTCGTCGATTCCGTCGAAGAAGCCGGCGCGCGGATTTTCCTTTCCGCCAAGAAGGATCGAACCCGTCGCGGGATGGGAACGACCGCAACAGTCGCGGGCCTCATGGACAAGGTGCTCTTCGTGGGCCAGGTCGGCGATAGCCGTTGCTACATCATGAGGAACGGCCGACTGAGCTTGATCACGAAAGATCAGTCGCTCGTGAATCAACTGATCGAAGCGGGGCAGCTCACCGAAGCCGAGGCCGAGGCCTTCGAGCACTCCAACATCATCCTGCAAGCGCTCGGCACCACTCAGCAGGTCGCGGTTGATCTGACATTCGTGGAGCTTCGGCGCGGCGACCGGGTGCTCCTTTGCTCCGATGGTCTGAGCGGTCTCGTCCACGATGGTGCCATTCAAGAGGAAATGGCCTGCGTGGGTCCGCTTCCTGAGCTTGCCGACCGCCTGATCGACCTCGCCAATGCGGGTGGGGGGCACGACAACGTCACGTGCATCATCGCTGACTTCGATGGCGACGCGCTCGAGCCGCCCGAGAATGGCACCGTTCCGTTCTACCAGCAGTATCCACTTCCACGAGGCAAGGACGAGCGGCCGGCCGCGGGGCCGACGTTGCCGCACGTCGTCAAGAGCATGGTGCCCCGTGCGGCTCCAGGACCGCGACCCGCGGTTCGTCAGGCATCCGATCCGCCGGGTCCCGCGTCGTTCTCCTGGTCTACGGCCGCGTCCGTGCTGGCGCTCCTCGGGCTGGCGGCAGTGATCACCATCGTGAGCATGGGTCGCCGCGCGGCTTCCACCACTGCGGCAACGGCGCCACCGCCTCCGGCCTACGCGGACGCCCAGATTCCGGTGGAAGTGAAGGTTCGTGCAGCGCTCGACAGCGGTGAGCTCTACGTCAACGGCCGAAGCTATGGCCCGTTGCGACTCGACCAGGCGATTCTTCTACGGCTGTCACCTGGTTCGTATCATTTCGAGGCCCGTGAAATAGATGGGACTCGAGTCGGCAAAGACGTCTTGGTGCAGCCTGGGCTGCGGACCGAGGTCGAGCTCATTCCGCCTACCGATTGAGATTCGCTCATGATCCGACTCCGCCAAATCAAAGGCGCCGACTCCGGACGAGAGTTCGAGTTCGACCAGGAGCTCATTCGCATCGGCCGCATGCCCGACAGCGATGTGAACTTCGACCCGGAGGTCGACTTGGATGCGTCCGGGCGACATGCCGAGATACGCAACGAAGACGGCCGCTATCTCTTGATCGATACGGGAAGTCGGAACGGCACCTGGTTGAACGGTCAACGCATCAAACACGCCGCCCTCAATTCCGGTGACGAGATCGAGCTCGGCCGCGGGGGGCCGAAGCTGGAGATCGCGTCGGTCCGAAATCGCCCGAGCAGTCGTGCGCCGACGGGGCGCATGTCTACCGGTGCCCCGCCGCGCGATCCCAGGTTCGACCCACTCGCCATGCCCGTGACGACCGCGACCCGGCTCGAAGACCTTGCCGCGCGTCCGGACCTCCTTCCGGAGGGCTTTCGCGCCCTGGCGGTGCCGCAGCCCACGCCGACGCATCGTCGACCCCGACGAAGCTCGACCTTTCTGTGGGGTGCGGCCGCGGTGGTTCTCCTCGCCACCATCGCGATCATCGTAGGCGCCTCGCTCCAGTAGGTTTGTTGACCCTGGCACGCGCGGTCCGCGAAAAGTAAGGGAGCCCATGCTTCGCGCTCGACTCGCGGCCTGGCTTCGGCCGGCTTCCCAGACATCCGAACCGCCAGAGGGGCGGCAGGCCTATCACTCCGACATTCGTGAGCTCCGCCCCGATGCTTGGTCGACGGAGTCACCGGCCGCGCGGGGACGGGACGTGCAGCGGGCGATGTGGATGGCGGGTGTCAGCTCACGCGACTTTTCAGAAGTGGTGAACATCAACCTGTCCCCCCATCTGGTGACTCCGGTCGACGACATTGTTGCGCTGTGCCGTCGCCAAGCGGAGTTCTGCGAGCGAAAGGCGCGCGGGCTCAGCGACCAGCTTCCGCGGCCCAATCCGTACGGTCGCCCGCCGCTTCCGTGGCATCGCACGAACGCGCGAAAGGCGCGTGAGCTATTTCGCGCATCGCAGGCGTGGGACGCCATGGCGCGCGCTCTGCTCAGTAATCGTTGGAACGGGTGAGATCTCCGATCATGCGTTCGAGCACATCGCGCGCATGCTTCTTCGACTGTTCGAGATCGTTCCGCAGATGGGCCGGAGCGGTAGCGTAGAAGTAGTACTTGAGCTTTGGCTCCGTCCCACTCGGGCGGAGCATGGCCCGATGCCCGCCGGCGAGCTCGAAGATAATCACGTTGCTCGGTGCGAGCTCGGCAAATGGAGTCACCCCCACTGGTGTCCATTGCACTTGGCGCTCGAGATCCAGCATGCGAACGACGCGCTGTCCTCCGATTTCGGCTGGCGGACTCTCCCGGTAGCGGTCGACGACGGCGCCCATCTTCGCTTGCGGATCGGCACCTTCGAACCGGGTCGAGATCTGGCGGTCGGCGAAGAAGCCATGCTTTCGCCAGAGCTCATCCATTGCATCCAGAAGAGTCTTTCCCCGCCCCTTGAGGCGTGCCGCCATGTCGGTCATCAGGAGTGCCGAGCTAATGCCGTCCTTGTCGCGCACGGCAGGCGAGGGCGCATACCCGAGAGCCTCTTCATAGCCGAACACATACGAGAAGCCTTCGCGCTCGAGCTCGAGGGCGCGGTTCTGGATCCACTTGTGCCCAGTGAGTGTCTGTTCCCAGCGTGCGCCGTATTCGATGGCGACCGGACCGAGCATCGGGCTGCTCACGATCGTCGAGATCACCACAGGCTGGCCCGCCTGCTGGTACCGGCTCAGCAGGTCGTCCGCCAGAAGCACGCCGACCTCGTTCCCAGACAGAAGCTCGAAGGCGCCTCCAGCACGAACGGCGACTGCGATCCGGTCTCCGTCCGGGTCGTTGGCGATCGCAAGGTCCGCGTCGACTCGTTCCGCAAGAGCGAGAACTCGATCCATGGCTCCGGGCTCTTCCGGATTTGGAAACGCAACCGTAGGGAAGCGCCCGTCTGGGGCGGCTTGTTCGCTCACGCTGTGCACATCGTCGAACCCCCCGGCAGCCAGTACTCTTCGAAAGGTGTCTTCCGCCACGCCGTGAAGCGCGGTGTACGCGATGCGCACCTCGGCTCGGCCTTCACGCGGGCTCGCTGTCGCCGCGATCCGCCCGATGTATTCCTCGCGTAGCGAGTCCACCGTCCGGAGCAGCTCTTTGTCCCGCGCGTCGTCGACCGAGAGTCGAGGTACTTCGTCCGCTTCGGGGCTGCGCCGAATCTCGTCTGCAATGCCCCTGTCGTTCGGAGGAATGATCTGCGCGCCGTTCTCCCAGTAGACCTTGTAACCGTTGTACCCAGGAGGGTTGTGACTCGCCGTGATCATCACGCCGCCAGCCGCGCGAAGCTCCAAAACCGCGAATGCAACGACCGGTGTTGGCACGACGTCGCTGAAGGTCCACACAGGAATGCCGGCGCCGGCGACGACTTCGATCACGTCACGCTCGAACACATCGCTATGGAGCCGGGCGTCGCGACCCACGCAGATGCCGCGGGAGACGACCTCCGGCACCTGCTGCTTCAGCCACGCACATAGCCCGGCGGTGGCGCGTGCGACCGTCACCCGATTCATGCGTGTGGGCCCGGCACCTAGCAAACCGCGAAGCCCAGCGGTGCCAAACTCGAGCTCTCCGTGGAACCGATCTTCCAGGGCTTTGATGTCGCCACGGTCGATCAGCGCCTCGAGCTCGCGCCTAGTTTCCGGGTCCGGGTCATGCGCAATCCATGACCGCGCTCTGTCGATGATGCTCACGCTACCGCCTCACTGAGCGCCTCGTCTTGAACGTACGTCCGCTCCTTGTACCAGACCGCGACCGGGATGAAGAGCACCGCGGTCACCGCCATCGCGGCCGCGAAGAAGAGGTAGTACGAGGGTCCGTCGAGCTTGCTCGTCCCATCGGGATTCTGAATGAAGAAGTTCACCCCCGCGGTGAAGAAATTCCCGATCGACACGCTCATCAGAAACGCCCCCATCACCAGCGACTTCATATTCTTGGGGGCCTGGGTGTACGAAAACTCTAGCGCAGTGATCGAGACGAGGACTTCAGCCGCGGTCATGATGATGTAGCCGCCGAGCTGCCAGACGATGTTGACGGTCTCACCTGCATCGAGTCGAGCTTCGAGCCAAGCAGGCAGCAGGAACGCAGGCACGGTCAAGAACAGGCCGAGCGAGATCTTCCTGAGCGGCGTGAGCGGCCAGATGCGATCAAAAGCTGGGTAAATCACGCGATTGAACAGCGGGATGAAGAGGAGCACCAAGGCGGGGTTGAGCCACTGCGCTTGCGACGGGTCCCAATCGACGATGAAGTGCCGGTCCATTCGTGCGGCCTGTAGCACCCACGCGGAGCCCTGCTGGTCGAACAAGGCCCAGAACATCGCGATGAAAGTGTAGAGAACGAAGAGCTTGCCGAGCGCGGCGAGCCCCTCCCGGCTGAAGACCTCTCGAAGGAAGGCCACGCCGCCCGGAGGGATGTGTACGAATTGATTTCGACCCATCCAGAACACGAGAGTCGCGAGCGCCATCAGGACACCGGGAACCCCAAATGCCACCGAAGGGCCGAAGCGATGGAGAAGGGGTTCGGCAAACAGAATCGACGCGAGCGCGCCGACATTGATTGCAAAGTAGAACCAGGCAAAGACTCTGGGCAGCAGATCCGCGTTGGTCTGACCGAATTGATCTCCGACGTGCGCAGACACGCAGGGTTTGATGCCGCCCGATCCGATGGCGATGAGCCCTAGCCCGATCGCCAAACCGGTTCGCGTGTCGTCGATTGCGAGCGTCAGGTGACCGAGGCAGTACACGATCGACAGCGCCATGATCGTTCGATACTTCCCGAAGAACGCGTCGGAGATAATCGCTCCGAAGATGGGGAAGAAGTAGACCGCGGTGACGAATACGTGAAACCAAGTCTTGGCTTGCTCGTCCGACATGAGGTCGAGCTCGCCCTGTGCGTTCATCAGGAACTTGGTCATGAAGATGACCAAGATCGCGCGCATGCCGTAGTAGCTGTACCGCTCGGCTGCCTCGTTCCCGACGATGTAGGGGATGCCCGGGGGCATCCCCGTGATTGGAGCCGGCGCAGTGCGGTAGTGAGCGTTGGCTCCCATGGATGTGATCCTAGCGGATTGTTTCTGTATCAGCGGCTTTTTACGCCGTCCGTTCGCACGGTTTTTCTCCGCTTTTTTTTACCGCAATGGTACTAGGGGCAAGACTATTACGGAGATTGGGGGCTTCGGCTCACCGCAGGGATGTGAATGGAGGACGGCGTGCAAGAGAGCGATGACCTAAGAATGTTCGACCGGGGTTGGGTCGCAGCGCTGCTAGCGATATTCGTGACTGTATTTGGGACTGCCTCTGGCGCTGCGGCACAGGGCTCCACGCAAATCGACCTCAACCAGTTCCGGCCTGCAGAACTGGCTACGGACGGTTTCGCGACCAGCACTGCCGACGGCCAAGGCCACAAGCGCTTCGGGTTCCAAATCTACATGGACTACAACGACGACGCGTTGGTCTTCCAGCAAGCCGGCAGCAACACGACGTCCTCCGTGGTTCACCGGCAGCTTACCGGTCATCTCGCCTGGAGCTTGGGCATCTTCGACCGCCTCGTCCTCTACATGGACATCCCCTACCACTTCATCATCGATGCGGGACAGGGCGCAGCGGACGGGCTTCCGCCCGGTGGGGGCTTCGACTATTTGCTTCCGGGTGGCAGCAGTATCGGCGATATGTACTTAGGTTTTCGTGGCAACCTGTACGGCTCCCGGCAGAGCGTGTTCGAGATCGCGTTGCAGGCTACCATGACGATCAACGTCGCCGGCCTTTCTAACGAAAGGCAGAAGTACGCTGGTCAGGTTGCCGCGTCGCCCTACATCGGCGGCTGGTTCGAGCTCCTGATGACCTTCAATGCGGGCGACGTCGTTCGTATTCCGATTCAGGCGGGCTACAAGCTCGGCACGAAGGGTCAACTGGTGACCCCTGATCTCTTCGTGGGCAACGAGTTTACCTTTGGTGGTGGTTTGCTGTTCATGATCGCCCAAGACCAGTTCATGATCTCGGCTGAAGCCTTCGGCCGGACCGCTGCAAACAGCACCGTGACCTGGTGGAGCCGCGAAGAAACGCCCGTCGAGGTGCTCGGCGGCTTCAAGTACCTTCATCCGAAGGGCTTCATGGTTGGTGTGTCGGGTAGCGCGGGCGTGACGCCCGGTTACGGCGCGCCCGACTGGCGAGGGGTGGGCGTGATCGGCTTCACCATGCCGGAGAAGGAGATCGGAGACGCCGACGGCGACGGAATTCTGGATGACGTCGACCAGTGCCCGAACGAGGCGGAGGACTTTGATGGCTTCCAGGATGAGGATGGCTGTCCCGATACCGACAACGACGGTGACGGTGTCCTCGATGTCAACGACGGTTGCCCGATGGACGCCGAAGACATCGACGGCTTCGAGGACGAGGACGGTTGCCCGGATCCGGACAACGATGGTGACGGCATCCTCGATGTCGACGACCAGTGCCCAGACGAGCCCGGCACGCCCGAGAACAATGGCTGTCCGGACCCCGATCGCGACGGCGACGGCGTCCCCGACCGCGTCGACAACTGCCCGGATGAGCCCGGCACCGTGGAAAATCACGGTTGTCAGGATGCCCAGCTGGTCGTGATCGGCGCAGGCCGGCTCGAGATCCTCGAGAAGGCCTACTTCCGGACAGGAAGCCGCAAGCTCCAGAAGCGCACGTTCGCACTCCTGGACAACGTGGCCAAGGTCATGAACGCGCACCCGGAGATCGAGCTCATCCGAGTCGAGGGCCACAGTGACTCGACCGGTAGCCTCAAGTTCAACATGAAGCTGTCGAAGCAGCGTGCCGACACCGTGGTTCGTTATCTCGTCGGTAGAGGCAAGGTACAGAAGGAGCGCTTGATCTCGGAGGGCTTCGGTCCTACCAGGCCGCTCGTTCCGGATGCCAAGACGAAGGAAGACCTCGCGCAGAACCGACGCGTAGAGTTCCACATCGTCGACACTGGGCCCGAGGACGCGGCCACCGAGACCCAAGAGGACGCGGCCACGGAAACCCCAGAGGGTGCCGCGACCGAGGCCCAAGAGGAGGCCCCTGCGGAGTAGTCAGGGCTAGCGCCCCACGGGGCACATTCGCAGCGCGGCGGGTTCCAGGCTTCGGTCTAGGACCCGCTTCGCGTTTAAGCGGCTGGCCTAGCTCGCGCTGCGCACGGGCCAG
Source organism: Deltaproteobacteria bacterium (assembly GCA_041821485.1). GTDB lineage: Bacteria > Myxococcota_A > Polyangia > Polyangiales > Houyiibacteriaceae > SG8-38. Next base: position 13,599 of record JBGUEF010000019.1, on the reverse strand, counting down.
CGCTCGTTCTCGACACCGAGGCTCAAATTGGCGAGGAACTGACGGGCCTGACGGATCGTGATTCGGTCGCGCGGATCATGGCGCATGCAGCGGGCGATCAACACGCCGAGCTCCTGGGTCTCCGGGCGCTCCAACAGGGCCCGCACGGGTTCCGGGTCTCCGTCGTGTGTGACGTGCTGCGTGATCATCGCGGCCTCGCCGTTGCCATCGAACAATGTCTTCCCGGTGTAGGCCTCGAAGATCAAGCAGCCGAACGCGTACACGTCAGCCGGAATGGCCTGAGAGGTGTCGCCGGCCCCCCAAATCTCAGGTGCCCCGTAGTTCGCGGTACCACAGCCGGGCCGCAAGTGTCGACCGGCGAGGCCAAAGTCGACGAGCAAGGGCTTCGGCGGCTGACCCACACCGGTGATGGCCTCCGGGTTACAGACGATGATGTTGGACGGTTTGACGTCCAGGTGACCGACGCCGACTTGGTGCATGGCATCGAGGCCGGCCCCTATGCCGAGAAGTAGATCTCGGGCCCGTCCGAGCGAGAGGCCGCCCATCTCCAACATACGCTCGAGGCTCGGTCCTTCCACCAACTCCATGACCAAGATCGGCTTTGGTCGCGCGCCGGCATCGAACGTGACGAAGCGCGCGATGTTTGGATGCTCTGGAAGCGCGAGCAGCGCGCCGGCTTCCTCGCGAAAAAGACGCAGGAACTCATCTTCGGAGAGTGTGCGTGCAGCGGCGGCAGAGTAATCGGGCACCTTCAGCGCGAAGAGCGGGGCCGTTTCATCCTGCCGCTCTTCAACGCGGCGGGCGACGAAGACGGAGCCCACAGCTCCGGTGCCGACCGTTCGCACGAGGTAGAATCCACCGAGGATCCGGCTCGGGGGCACCCACGCCGGCAAAGGAGCGTCGGCGTCGAGCTCGATCGGCGCGAGACTCGGCGCACGCCTCGGCCCGTCCAGCGGAAGCGAGCAGAGGTGCTTGAGCAGTGCTCGCGTCAGATCAGCAAACGCCCCGGGCAAATCGCGGCCGACCGCGGCGACCGCATTGGCGAACGCTTGGTCGATCTCGGAGACTGAGGCCCGAAGGGCGCGCTCGACCTCGAGCCCCATGGCCCAAATCTCGGCTGCCGCTGGGCTAGACTCGTCGATCATCGCAGCGCCCAATCGCCGGCGGGATCCGCTGACGAGCTGGGCCATGGTTGCCACGCCCCGTTCCAGGGTGGCCAGGGGCGTGCCCGAAGAGCGTTCAGCGACTTCGGTCAGCGAGTTCGACGCGCCCACTGAGCGCAGTCCGCGGGAGAGAAGCGACAGGGCCTGGCGGAACGCTTCGATCCGAGCGGAGCGCGCGACGGGCAGCTCGTTGCCGATCGCTTTCAGAGCGTCGGTTGCGGCCACCAGTCCGTGGCCATCACGCTGTGCGGTGCGGGTGGCTTGCTGAAGCTTCGCGTACGCGCGCAGCGCGCATTCGATCTCGGGAACCATCGAGGCTTCCGCCATCGTTTTGAGATCGTCGAGGTGGCGTACGTGCCCCGCCGCGGCGATCACGATATCGGAAACGTCGGCGATCTCCTCTCGCACCAGGGCGTCGCAGGTGCGGGCGGTGGCGGCGCACAGCGTGCGACGGAGCGAGCTCTTGGCGTCGTGCTGGACTCGATTGAACAGCACTCGCTGCGTCAAGAGCCGCCGTTGGCGGACGAGGTCCTTGCGTGCGTCGACATGTGGTCCGTCCGCATCGACGAGATGCAGCATCGTCCGCAGCTGGCGCAGGCGCGTCGTGAACTGGGGGACTTGACTCCCTTCCTTCAAAGGGTCCCCTTCTCGGATCACGAGCCAGTTGGTGATCTGGTGAAAAAGATCTCCGAGCCGTTCGTCGTGGGCGCTGTGCGTATCGTCGTCTTCGCCGACGAGTAGCAGGTCGTTCAAGGATGATGTTTCGAAGAGCGCAGAATCCAGCTCTCGAAGTGCGAGAAATGCGGACACGTTGGTGTCGGGGTCGCCCGGCTCGGGGCGTTCGAGCAGCCTGGCTTTGCGAGCCGCCGCTTCGAGGATCGGCTGTGCTTCGCGCGCCGCTTCGTATGCACCTTCGTTCGCGAAGGTTTGCAGCGCGTCGGATATCATGTCGCGGAGCGCGGGTCCGCTTCGGGCTCGTTCTCCGTTGAGCTCTGCAGCGAGGGCTTTCATGAGCGCAGCCCGTCCCAGATCTTCGCTGCCTCCCTGCGCGATTGCTTTTCGCAGATGGGCCTCGGCCTTCTTCGCGGCTTCCTCGGCGAAGCCAGGCCGGATTCGTTCGCGCCGCAGCTCGACCAGCGCCTCCGCCGTATCGAGGCCGCCGACGCGGATCAGTTGCTCGAGCAAGGACTCGACGGCGACTGGATGGCTCTCCGCCGCGCGTGGGAGCCCTGCGATCATCGCCGCGGCGATGCCGTGGTCTTGCTGGAAGACGACCGAGTCCAGGAGCTCACGGCACGCTCGAAGGCCTTCCTCAGGCTCGACCGCGATGCTCGCGGCAAGCGACGCCGCCGCGCGCCGCCACTCGGTGACGGTGAACTCCGGGTCGAGGTGCCGTTGCATCTCTTGCTGGAAGACCGGCATGGATGAAGCGAGCAGACCCCGTGCGGACGCGACGTGCCGCCAGACCAAGGTCTCGCGGTCTGCTAGCAGACGGTCCCAGGCCTCTCGGACCGCCACCGTGCAGAAGACGCGGACGCCGGTGTCATCGCCCTCGGCAGCACGACGCGCGGCTTCGCGCGCTGCGCGTTCCAGCAAGCGCGCAGCGAGGCGTCGGGATGGCAGCGAGCCGGTCGCCGGCGTGCGAAGCCAGTCCCGGCTGGAGTCCTGCCGGGAGATCAACGCGAGGGCGAGGGCATCGACGTTGTTGACGGTGCCGATCGGCAGGCTCAGCGCGAGCGCGACGCGGGCGCGGATCGAGCGGCCGCTCAGGGCCCGCTGAGACCCGAGGGCCAGCTGCGTGGCTACCGACACGAACGTTGCTGCGTCTCCCTTGCGGAGACGTTGAAGGACCATCCGGCCGAGTTGGCGTTTGACGGGGCTCGAGGGGAGCGCTGCAGCGACCTCGTAGAGCGCGGCGGCGGCCGCCGGTCCCGAGAGCCAGTCGAGCCTTTCCACGAGGCCAGCTTCGACCGCAACCTCGAGGCTCCGCAACAGTGCGTCGGGGTCGAGCCCCTCGAGCGGGACAGGCCGGCGTTCGTCCACGACCGCCCGCGCGAGGGTCGCGATACCCTGACGCCACGCGGCCTCCCGCTGCTCGGAGGAGGTCAGTCTGTGCAAGACCGTCAGGCCTTCAAGCCGTTCCCGAGTGGCAGCACGCATCCTCTACGATTCTAGCCTGCCGATCGACTCTCCGAAAGCGCGGTTGACAAGGATGCGCCAAACCTCTAGCCCCAAGTGGCGTGCTCCAACTTTCCTTCGAGTTTGCCGGCGAATCGCCGACGATCGCGGAGCCCGGCGTCACCGAGCGTCGCGAGGACGATCTGGGCCGGGCCTACGCCCGCGCCTCCGGCTGGAGCCGTACCCTGGCAGCGCGTTTGGGGCAGCCGGTGCGTCTAGTGGTGACCGACAACCGGAGCACCATGTTGGTTGCTCGCCCCAAAGGTGGGCGGCTCGAGGTGCGGCTCCATCACATGTTCCTGACGGCCGAGGAGAACATCCTCGACGCAGTGGGTGACTATTTGAGCGATAGCGACGCCCGGGCGGCCAGCCTGATCGACCGCTTCGTCGAAGAGAATCGCGCGCGTTTCGTCGCGCCCGGCCCGCCCCAAGAAGCCTTGCGCTCCGAAGGGAGCCACCATGACCTGCGGGCGATCGCGGACGACTTGGCACGGCGGCATTTTGGCGGTGACGCCACTGTTCGCATCACCTGGGGCAAGCGCGTCCGGCCGAAGCGCCGGCAGCGTTCGTTGCAGCTTGGGACATATCTCCCCGAAGAGCGCTTGATCCGGATCCATCCCGTGCTCGATCAGCCCTGGGTGCCCGACTTTTTCGTCGAGGCGGTGGTGTTCCACGAGATGCTGCATCACGATATGCCGGCGGTCGTGCAGAACGGCCGCCGCCACTATCATACCCGAGCGTTTCGAACGCGGGAGCGAAGCTTCGAGTACCACTCTGCCGCACAGCAATGGCAGAAAGAGAACCTATGGCGCTTGTTGCGAGGCCAATGACTCGTCTCAATTAAACCGATGGCACGTCGTCGCAAAATCCGGTCCTCGATTTCGATCCCCATCACCCTGGGTGCGATCACCGTTCTATTGAGCATCGCACTCTTGGTCGGCTGGTCGTTCCTCCTCGGCCAGAAGATCACCCGCTCCGCCGACGTTGCGGGCGATGTCTGGCTCCTGGTGCTGGGCGCTCTTTCCTTCGTCCTGATCATCGTCGTGCTGGTGCTGTTCGTGATCTCGCTTGCCCGCGGAATCATCGAAGTGCGCAAGCAAGACACCTTCATCGATTCGGTCACGCACGAGCTCAAGAGTCCGCTTGCGTCGCTGCAGCTGTGTCTGGAGACGCTCGGACGCGAGGGTCTCGAAGGAGATGCGCGCGAGAAGCTGCGCCGCATGATGCTCGAAGACGTCGACCGTCTGCGCGCGTTCATCGATGACGTTCTAGAAGCGAACCGTCTGTCTTATGCGCGACCCGGGATGTTGAACCTCAGTGACGTGTCACTCGCGCAGCTCGTCGAGCAATGTGCCGCGTCCGTTCGCGCCCGGCACAAGCTCGAGCCCCACGAAGTGCTCGTCGACGTTGATCCGGAGATCATCGTGTCGACCGATCGCGCAGCACTCGAGATTGTGGTGAAGAATCTGATCGACAATGCAGCCAAGTACTCGGAGCGTCCAGCTCGGGTCGAGGTCGTGGCGCGTAGAGAATCCAACCAAACGGTCCGCTTCGAGGTGAGCGACAACGGCATCGGGATCGATCGAAAGGACTTGAAGAGAGTCTTCCACCGCTTCTATCGAGTGGAGGATCAAGAGGTGCGAGAGCGTCGGGGCACGGGGCTCGGGCTTTTCGTCGTCTGGGCGCTGGTGAAGCAGCTGGGTGGTAAGGTGCAGGCGTCTTCCGAGGGGCGAGGGCAGGGCACCACCATGCGCGTCGAGCTCCCCGTCTCCCCTGTGGTGAGCGGATGATGGCCAACCACGAAGCGCAACGGCTCCTGATCGTCGAAGACGAGGAACACCTCGCGGCTGGTCTCAAACTAAACCTCGAGCTCGAGGGGTACCGCGTCGACGTTGCGGCGAACGCCAAAGAGGCGGGCCAGCGATTGCTCGATCCCAGTGGCTACGACGCCATCGTGTTGGACGTCATGCTCCCCGACGTCAACGGCTTCGACCTCTGCAAGAAGTTCCGAGAGGCAGGCAACTTCGTACCCGTGATCATGCTGACGGCGCGCTCATCGCCCGAAGACCGGGTGCGCGGCCTCGAGGCGGGTGCAGACGACTACATGGTCAAGCCGTTCGAGCTCGGTGAGCTGCTTGCCAGGGTGCGGTCGGTGCTGCGGCGCCAGCGCTGGGAGCAAGTCTCCGGCAACAGCGCGAAAGCCACCACGCTCTCGTTCGGCGCGGCCGAGATCAATTTCGACACCCACGAGGTCACGGTTTCTGGCGAGGAGGTGCAGCTCACGCAGCTGGAGCTCGACCTCCTGCGTTACTTCGCCGAGAACGCTGGCCGCGTCCTGAGCCGCACCGAGCTCCTCGAGCGAGTGTGGAAGCTCCGCAACTACGGCAACACCCGCACGGTAGACAATTTCATCTCCCGTCTCCGCCGCCGTTTCGAAGAAAACCCGGGCTCCCCCACCCACATCCTCTCCGTCCGAGGCGCCGGCTACAAGTTCATCGCGTAGAAAAAGGGGCCAGACCCCTTTTTACAAAACTATGACAAAAGGGGGGTGAACGGTGACGGTCGTATTGCTGTGGCTGGGATAGCCTCGGGGGATGGAAACGACGGTTCTGGAGGCCAAACCAGCCAGGAGCTCCCTGAGTCGAGGTGAGCAGTGGCGACGGTCCACGATATTCGTGCTTTCGCACCTTGCCGTGCTCGGAGCGTTCTGGTCTGGAGTGACCTGGCAGGCCGCGGTGCTGTGCTTCGTGCTCTTGTTCGTTCGTTTGTGGGGTGTCACCGCGGGCTACCATCGGTACTTCTCCCATCGTACCTACAAGACCAGCCGCGCCTTCCAGCTCTTCCTCGCTGTGCTCGCGCAAAGCAGCTCACAAAAAGGCGTGCTCTGGTGGGCCGCGCACCACCGCGTGCACCACAAGCTCTCCGATCAACCCGGCGACGTTCACTCTCCGACTCAGAACAGCGTTTTCTATGCGCATGTCGGCTGGATCTTCGATGACACCGAGGAAACGCGCTGGGACAAAATCCGGGACTTCGCGAAGTACCCCGAGCTTCGATGGCTCAACAAGTACTGGGCCGTGCCACCGGCCGCGCTCGCGACCGTGTGTTTCCTGATTGCCGGCTGGCCCGGGCTGTTCATTGGGTTCTTCGGGAGCACCGTGCTGCTTTGGCACAACACATTCCTGATCAACTCGCTCACGCACATCTGGGGCACGAAGCGCTTCGACACGACGGACCAGAGCCGCAACAACATGCTGACGGCCTTGCTGACGCTCGGAGAGGGTTGGCACAACAACCACCACCACTACCAGTCCTCGTGCCGCCAGGGCTTCTACTGGTGGGAAGTCGACGTGACCTACTACACGCTCAGGATGTTGAGCTGGGTCGGGCTCGTGTGGGACATCCGTGAAGTCCCAGAACGCGTCCTCCAAGAGGGACGTCGCCGTGACAGGGGCGAGGTCGACGACCGAGACGGCGCGACCGAGAGCCGGGGCGAGAAACTAAGTCTGGCCGCCTAGGGCGAAGCCCCGTGGCCGAGCTTTACAGCTTCACGGGGGTGCTCTACAGCCACCAACGTAGGATGTGCGCCCACCAGGGAGCAGGTCTGTGTTCAGGTTGCCATTTACGTTCGCTGCTGTGCATCAAGGCCTCCGTTCGGGCATGACGTACCCCGGTCGCGTGATTATACAGAGATTAGGATCATTTCGAAATTGTTTCGCGGTCTCCGTAACCATTGAAAATAACAAGCCAATTCTCCAAGCTTCCGTCTCCTAGGAGCTCTGCCCATGCCTGAGTTACGCGTAGTTTCGACCCCCTCGGATGATTATGACCGTCCCTCGTCGGAGCTGGTCGGCGCCCTTCGAGCCCATTTCGAAACCGGGGCTACAAAATCGCTCTCTTGGCGCCTTTCCCAGCTGGACGCGCTTGAGCACCTGCTCATGGAGCGCGAGCAAGACATCCTCGACGCGCTTCGTGCCGACCTCGGCAAGCCGGCTACGGAGGCGTTCGGTTCGGAGATCGGCCTCCCGCTTTCGGAGCTTCGCCTCACACGCAAGAGGCTGGCCTCGTGGATGAAGCCCGAGCGAGTCCGGACGTCGCTCCTTGCAATGCCCGGCCGCAGTTACATTTACAAAGAGCCTCTCGGTGTAGTGCTGATCATCGCGCCGTGGAACTATCCATTTCAGCTCGTCGTGCTGCCTCTGATCGGCGCGATTGCGGCAGGAAATTGCGCAGTGGTCAAGCCTTCTGAGATCTCTCCGAATGTCTCAGCGTTGATCGCGAAGTGGCTTCCCAAGTACCTCGATGCGAGAGCTGTTCAGGTTGTGGAAGGCGGCGTGCAGGAAACGACCCCGTTGTTGCGAGAGAAGTGGGACCACATTTTCTACACTGGCAATGGCACGGTGGGCCGCATCGTCATGGAAGCGGCGTCCAAGCACCTCACACCCGTCACCCTCGAGCTCGGTGGAAAGAGCCCGTGCATCGTCGACGAGAGCGCCGACTTGAACATGGCTGCCAAGCGAATCGTGTATGGGAAGTTCTTCAATGCCGGCCAGACCTGTGTCGCTCCGGACTACGTGTTGGTCCACGACCACGTTCACGACGCGCTGGTCAATCGGATGGTCTCGACGATTCGCGAGTTCTACGGGGATGACCCCAAGCAGAGCCCCGACTTCGCTCGCATCGTCAACGAACGGCATCACGCCCGTTTGACCCGTTTGCTCGACAACACGGATGTCGTCACCGGCGGCGAGACCGATCTGTCGGACCGGTACATCGCTCCGACCATCCTGAGGAACGTCAGCGAAGACGACCCGGTGATGCAGGAAGAAATCTTCGGCCCCATTCTGCCGGTGATTTCGGTCCCGAGTGTCGAGTCGGCCATCGGGTTCGTCAACCGGCACGAAAAGCCACTGGCGCTCTACGTGTTTGCAGGCGATGAGGCCGCGCAAGACCGTGTCCTCTCGGGCACCAGTGCGGGCGGCACCGTGCTCAACCACGTGTGGCTTCACGTGGGTGTGCCCGAGCTGCCGTTTGGTGGCGTGGGCGAGAGCGGAATGGGCGCCTATCACGGCCGCCAGTCGTTCGAGACGTTCTCGCACAAGCGTTCGGTCTTGAAGAAGCCGACGCTCCCGGACCCCCCGATTCTGTTTCCGCCGTACTCCGCGCGGAAGCTGCGTTGGCTCAAGAAGCTGTTCTAGGGTCCACCGCCGATGTAGAGCGCGCGGCCATCGCCTTCGAGATGGCGTTTGAAATAGTAGGGGATCCGCAAAAGGTTCCGCCGGACTGCCGGGCGGATGATCGACACGAAGACGCCGTCGCCGATGTCGACGAGTGCGCCGAACGAGACGAGTGTTCGGTTCCCCTTAAACGGCCGGACTCGCATGAAGCCCCAGCCTGCACGGATGTCGTGATCCTGCGAGTGGTCGACGCGGAAGACCATCGAACGCTGACCGGGCTCGAGCGTCGTCTGGAACACGTAGCGAACGTCGATGGGTCCCCATTGCTGGCGCATGGCCAAGTCGGCTTCGTTTCCGGCCTGATGTTTGATCTCGCTTTCCGTCGCAAGCGGGATGAAGCTCTTGTATCTCGGCAAGTCCGATAGAGCCTGCCAGGCGAGATTCACCGGCACGTCGATGATCTGCCAGCTCTGCCCGCCGATCAGCTTGAGCGAGCCTCGCTGCTCGTTCTTCTGCTTCACGACTAGCTCACCCGCCATGAGCAGCTTCTTGTCCTCCTCGGTGAGCTTGTCGTTGCTGGAGAGCGAACGGGAGGGGGCGGCGAACATCACCGTGACGACACAGAGCAAGGCTAGGGCCGTGGTCAAAATTGACCATCGGCTGCGTTCCTGTCTATGTCTGACCTTGTTCATGCGTGCGGTCCTCGCGATTCTGATTGTTGTCGGTGGTTTCGCGGCCGCGTCTGCGAGCGCTATTCCCAATGACGGCGCCGCCCCGACCGTCATTCAGAATATTTCCTTGAATAATATACCGGGCGCAGCGATGGAGGTAGCCGACAGGGGTCCGGAGAGCGGCCTCCCCGCGTGGGTCTCGATTCTGCCGCCGCTTCTCGCGATTGCCCTCGCGTTACTGTTTCGTCACGTTTTGCTCGCCTTGGTCCTCGGGGTGTGGCTCGGATCATTCTTGATTTCGGGACTATCGCCCCTGGCTTCGTTCGCGCGCTTGCTCGACACCTACATCGTCAACGCGATCGCGGATAGAGGGCACGCGTCGATCCTCGTGTTCAGCTTGCTGCTCGGCGGAATGCTAGGGCTGATGACGCAGAGTGGCGGAGCGAAGGGGCTCGCTTCTTGGGTGAGCACTGACGGGACGAGCCGTCGACGAGGACAGCTGACGACGTGGTTCCTCGGCTTGCTCGTCTTCTTCGACGACTACGCCAACTCGCTTCTTGTCGGATCTTCGATGCGCCCAGTCACCGATCGCCTCCGCATCAGCCGGGAGAAGCTCGCGTTCCTCGTGGACGCGACCGCGGCGCCCGTGGCTAGCCTGGCACTGATCTCCTCTTGGATCGGCGTCGAGGTCGGCTACATCGGAGACCAGTTCACCCACCTCGGTATCGAGCGGGACGCGTACCTGACGTTCATCGAAACGATCCCCTTTCGGTTCTATCCAATTCTCATGCTCGTCTTCGTCGCGTGGATCGCGTTCCGCGGTCGCGACTTCGGCCCGATGCTGCGGGCGGAGCGGCGCGCGCTCGAAGAAGGCCTCCTTTCGCGGGCCGGAGCCCAACCCGCTTCGGACTTCCACGAGGAGTCGGTCCCCGAGGAGCTCCCCGGCCGCCCGATGAACGCCTTGATTCCGGTCGTCGTGGTGGTCTTCGTTGCCGCGATTGGAATCTACGTCGATGGGCGGGCGAAGGTCCTGTCCGCCGGAATGGAGCCGTCTCTTCGGGCGATCGTGGGTGAGGCCAGCTCGAGCGCGGCGATTCTGTGGGGGACGGGCGCGGGCTGCCTCGCCGCCTTGGCGCTCGCGGTGGCGAGTGGCGCACTGTCGTTTGGCAAGTCGATCGAGGCTTGGATGTCCGGCATGCGCTCGATGCTTTTCGCCGCCGTGATCCTCGTTCTGGCGTGGTCGCTCGGAGCGGTGTGTCGCGACCTCGACACCGCGTCGTTTCTGATCGGGGCAGTAGGCGATTGGATAGCGCCGGCCTGGATTCCGGCAACCGTCTTCGTCATGGCGGCCATGGTGAGCTTCGCGACTGGCACCTCTTGGGGCACGATGGCGATCCTGTTTCCGCTGGTGGTCCCACTCGCACATGAGATCGCGCCAGGAAACGAGACGATCCTCTTCGGCACCGTGTCGTCGATCCTGGCGGGCTCGGTCTGGGGTGATCACTGCTCGCCGATCTCCGATACGACGGTCCTCAGCTCCATGGCCACCAGCTGTGATCACATGGATCACGTCCGAACGCAGCTGCCCTACGCACTTTTCATCGGTGGCGTCAGCTTGCTCTGTGCGGAGCTACCCGTGGCTGCGGGCTGGTACGGTCCGTGGGTGGGGCTGCTCGTCGGTGCGGCCGTGATGATTGGCGTGTTCGAGCTACTGAGCGGGCCGGTGCGGCGGTAACCGCTCTGCGCTGATTTCACCCGACACGAGCTGGTCCCGAAGCCGACGCTTGAGCGTCTTTCCGCTGGCTCCTCGGGGAAGTGTTTCGACGAACGCATACCGCCGCGGCACCTTGTATGGAGCCAGTTGTTCTCGCGCCCAGTCGTCCAGCTGCTGGGCCGTGACATCGACATCGCGAACGACCACGGCGACGATCTCTTCGCCGTAGTAGTCATCGGGCTGTCCTACCACGGCGACGTCGTGGACCGCGTGATGGTGAGCGAGGACATTCTCGACCTCCGAAGGGTAGACGCTGGCGCCGCCGCGCAGAATCAGATCCTTGCTGCGGTCGGCGATCGTGAGGCGGCCCTCGTCGTCGACGAAGCCAATGTCGCCGGTATGAAGCCAGCCGCCGCGCATCACATGGGCCGTGGCCAACTTCTCGTCGAGGTAGCCCGCCATCACGTTCTGCCCGCGAACCAGCACTTCGCCGTGCACCCCTTGCGGAAGCTCTTCGCCAAAGTCGTCCGCAATTTTCAGATCGACGCCCGCCACGGGCTTGCCTGACGATCCTGGAACCGCCCTGTCCGGTGGGGCGTTGACGGTCGTGAGGTTGGCCTCGGTGAGCCCGTATGCTTGGCGCACCGGCGCCCCCAAGCGTGCCTCCGCTCTCAGCCTCACATCTTCGACGAGCGGCGCCCCGGCGCTCATGCACCAACGAAGAGAGGGCGGCGTCGGCTGACTGTCCTCGTTCGCCCATGCGACGAACATCGTCGGCACGCCAGGGAGCCAGGTAATCCGATGCGTGGTGCAGAGCTCGAGGGTGCGCGACGGCGAGAACCGGGGGACGAACACAGTGCTTGCGCCCGCGTAGAACGGCGCGAGAAGCGTCGTGCGAATGCCATACGAGTGCGTGAGGGGAAGAGTGCCGAGGACCCGATCATCTTCGGTGAGCTGGAGTGTCTGCTCCACGAGTGCTTGGGTGTGTGCGCCGAGCGATTCGTGCGCGATGCAGACGCATTTGGCAGCTCCTGTCGTTCCCGAGGTGTAGAGGAGCATGGCCGGTGAGTCCGGGGGCGTATCGCAGGGAGGCGCCTCGCCCGTGGCGCTGGCGATCGCGTCTCCGACGAGAAGGACTTCGGAGGACGCGCCTGCTCGCGCCTTACTCTCGTGCGCGACCGCGGACCGATCGGCGTCGGTGAGCAGCGCCTTGCAGCCGGCATGTTGCAGCCGAAACGCGATTTCGTGAGCTGTCGACATCGCCGGGATGGGAAGGGTGGTGCACCCCGCGTACACCGTCCCGAACCACGCAGCGATGAAGTCCAGCCCGTTGGCCGTGCAGATCGCAACGCGATCACCGGGACCCAGCCCGCGGTCGAGCAGGTACGCAGCCACGCGGGACGCTTGGTGACCGAGCTCCCCATAGCTGAACACGAGGTCGTCGCGGCCGGAATCGACGATGCCAGCTCGCCCAGGGTCTTGCTGCGCCCAGCGATGCAGAAAGCTCCCGACGTTCGCGCTCATCGACGAGAATCTAGCATGACAGGCGGAGCTGGACGCGGACCGGTAGCGCGTTACGCTTCGCCTCATGCCCAAAGCAAGAGCGATTCGCATTCGTGAGCCCGGGGGGCCTGAGGTGCTCGAGGTGGGTGAGATCGACCTGCCCGAGCCGGGGCCGACAGAGGTCCTGGTTGATGTCGCTGCCGCCGGCCTCAACCGCGCCGATTGTCTGCAGCGCCGTGGCTTCTATCCGGCGCCCCCCGGAGTGCCCGCCGACGTGCCTGGCCTGGAATTTGCGGGCGTGGTGGAGTCGGTTGGCGACGCGGTCAGCACCTGGAAACCAGGCGACCGTGTAATGGGCATCGTGGGCGGGGGCTCGATGGCGACCCGCGTGGTCACCCAGGGTGCCGAGCTGATGCCAGTTCCGAAGGAACTGTCGTTGGAAGAGGCCGCCGCCGTTCCGGAAGTGTTCCTGACGGCGTACGACGCGATCGTGTTGCAGGGAGGTTTGCAGGCGGGGCAGTCGGTGCTGTTGCACGCGGTCGCAAGCGGTGTCGGCACCGCTGGCATTCAGTTGGCGTCCGCGATCGGCGCGACCTCCATCGGCACATCACGCACCGCCGACAAGCTCCCGCGATGCACCGACCTCGGATTGAACCACGCGGTGCTCGTCGAAGACGGCAGCTTCGCCGAAGCCGTGCTCGAAGCGGCCCCGAAGGGCGTCGACGTGATCCTCGACACCATCGGTGCCGCATACCTCGCCCAGAACGTCAAAGTGATCGGCAAGAAAGGCCGCATCATCGTCATCGGCTTGATGGGCGGCGTGAAAGGCGAACTCGCCCTCGGCGCCCTCCTCGCCAAACGCGCGTCGATCCACGGCTCCGTTCTTCGTAGCCGTTCGGCAGCAGAAAAAGCCGAGCTAACGAGGTCGTTCACCGAGGAGATGCTCGAAAGGTTCGCCACGGGCGAGCTGAAGCCGATCATCGACGAGGTCTTGCCCATGACCGACATCCAAGCTGCCCATCGCCGAATGGACGCCAACGAAACCTTCGGCAAACTGGTCTTGAACTGGTAACAAACCGGGGCACGGCGAAACGCGACACCCTGGCGAATTCCAACTACACAACCGGAGAACGGCTCCCGACGCACGTGCTCGCGAGCGAACCGGGGCACGGCGGGACACGACACGGGAACCC
>JBGUEF010000018.1:0-22154 GCA_041821485.1 Deltaproteobacteria bacterium | reverse complement strand
GGATACTGGAAAACCCGGCTCATCAAGCTTCATTGACGTGCCAGTAAGCGCAGCACGGCGCGCGCCAAGCGGCGAGAGTCTGCGTGACGCGAGCTCGACAAAACCTTGCGCGCTAGCGTGCCCAAGGTCTGGGCGGTGGGCACGTCTCCCACTTCCGCCCTTCCCTGCGTAGGCTCGCGTTCGAATTTGCCAGTTGGCACAGCGCTTTCCCGAAGGTGCCTTTTGGTGTCTTTTCTTTCCGGTAACTCAGGATCCGGTTTCCTGTGATTACCCGTAGTTGCGCGAATCTCCGCGAAATCCGATGTTTTCGATTCCCACCGCCTCCACTGTTTTGGTCTTGGAGTCATTGAGCTCTCGACCGAGATCCGCTCGGGCGTCCAAAGAGTACCAAGGACCAGATCCTGCTCTGACCGCGCGCGGCGCGGTGAACGCGGTCCCAGGCAGCTGCTCCGCATAGAGGGCGTACCGGCCTCCCCAGCCACAAGCCACCATCGTTCGCCCCTGAGCGTTGGGGGCGGCACGTGGTAGAATCGGTTTCCGATTACCGACACTCGAAAAGGAGCCGACGATGCGTACCGAACCGCTTCCGCAAAACCAAAACGGGAAGCCTACGACCTACGGCCGCATCAGCGCCTCGGACGAGCCGCTCCACTGGGGTGAAACGCGCGAGCTCAACGCGCTCGAGACCCTGATGTGGCGCATGGAGGGCAATCCACGCTTGCGCTCTCCGATTTGTGGGCTCGAAATTCTCGACTGCGTGCCCGAATGGGGCCGCTACCTAGCCGCGTGCGATTGGGCCACCCGCATGGTGCCGCGCTTTCGGCAAAGAGTGGCCCGGCCTGCCCTCGGGGTCGGCAATCCGTGCTGGGTGATCGACCCTGACTTCGACCTCGAGTACCACGTCCGGCGCGTTGCGCTTCCGGAACGGAGCGACTGGGCAGCGCTCTTGCGAACCGCCGAGCAGATCGCGATGACCCCGCTCGATCGAGCGAGACCGCCCTGGGAGTCGGTGCTGATCGAAGGGCTGCCCGATGGAAGGGCCGCGCACCTGCTCAAGATGCACCACGTGACCACCGACGGGCTAGGCGGTATCCAGCCGCTCTCGCAACTGCACTCGCGCACGCGTGAGGCGAATCCTCGCAAGCCACAGCCTCCGCCTCCACCTCCTGAGCGAGCGACCCCCGTCGGCCTTCTCTTCGAGGAGCTTGGTCGTGATGTGCGAGCCGTTCCGGGGCTCGCAAGAAAGACCGCCGCCGCGGCCGCCGAGAACCTGCGTAACCCGCTCGAGACGACTCGAAAGGCCATGCGTTTCGGGTCCTCGTTTCGGCGCGTGGCGGCCGACCCCCATGCCGTGGGCTCCCCACTGCTCCGAAACCGCAGCCTTTCGTGGCGGTTCATGACGCTCGACGTCGCCTTCGCCGACCTGCGCGCGGCAGCCAAAGCCGGGGACGCCTCGCTGAACGACGCCTTCCTCGCGGCGCTGCTTGGCGCGTTTCGGCTGTATCATGAGGCGCTCGACTGTCCCATCGACCAAATGCCGATCGCGATCCCGATCTCCATACGAAAAAAGGGTGATGAGGAAGGCGGAAATCACTTCGTCGGCGCGCGTTTCGCGGCCCCGGTGAGCGAACGAGACCCGCGAGCGCGGATGCACGCCATCCGCGCCATGGTGCGGAAGATGCGCGACGAGCCCGCCATCGACGGACTCGGGATGCTTGCACCTGTGCTCGCGAAGCTGCCGAGCCCGCTCCTCAATGCGGTGGCTGGAACGATGACCAAGCACAACGACATGCAGGCGAGCAACGTGCCCGGCCTTAGGGAAGACCGCTTCTTCGCTGGCGCGAAGATCCTACGCTCCTACGGCTTTGGTCCGTTGCCCGGCTGCGCCACGATGATCACACTCATTACCCACGGTGGCACATGCTGCATCGCCGCCAACGTCGACGCAGCCGCGGTGACCGACCTCGAGTTGTTCCGTTCATGCCTCGAGCGGGGCTTTGCGGAGGTGCTCAGCCTAGGGGCCAGCTAGAGAGCTTCCAGCGTTTGACAAGGAGTGCACTTTTCGATCCGGCCCATCTACCAACCGCCACTTCATAGTTGCGGCCTGCTCGGATACGTTTCGCTGCCGTCGACGGTTCGCCTTGATCTCCCCAGTTGGCGACCACCAAATGCGCCGCGCAACAGACGCGCTGTCGTCGCGAAAAACCTGAGCACGTGGTAGCTTTTGTTTTCGTGAGCGACTCCGGCACACAGGATTTGTCGTCGCATCCGCCCTTTGTCGTAACTGGCGCGTCTGGCTACGTCGCATCTTGGGTCGTCTGGGAGTTGCTCAGTCGGGGAGCTACCGTGCGGGGCACCGTTCGAGACCCGGCCAACACGCAGAAGTGCCAGCACCTTCATGACATGGCGAAGGAGCTTCCCGGGGCACTCGAGCTCTGGAAGGCGGATCTCCTGACCCCAGGGAGCTTCGACGACGCGGTGGTGGGAGCCGGCGTCGTCATCCATACCGCTTCGCCCTTCGTGATCGGCGAGCCCAAAGACCCTTACCGCGATTTGATCAATCCGGCCGTTGAGGGAACGCGAAACGTTCTCGGGGCGGTCGACAAAGCGGATTCGGTGAAGAAAGTCGTGCTCACGTCCAGCGTCGTGGCGATCTATGGCGATGCGAAGGAGCTGCAAGCCGTGCCAGGAGGGGCATTCACCGAGGAGAATTGGAATACCACCAGCTCTGCAGATCACCAGGCATACAGCTACTCGAAGACGTTAGCCGAGAAGGCTGCATGGGAAATGAACGAGGCGCAGACCCGTTGGCAACTTGCGGTCATCAACCCGGGGTTCATCTTCGGTCCTAGCAAGACAGCGCGCACGGATTCTGAAAGCATCAAGATGATGACGGACATGCTGAAAGGGCGGTTCAAGCTCGGCGCGCCCGCGCTCTGGTTCGCCGGAGTCGTGGATGTCCGGGACGTCGCAAAGGCACACGTCGAAGCCGCGATCCGTTCCGATGCCCAGGGGCGCCACATCCTCGTCAATCGCTCCCTCAACTTCCTCGACATGGGAACGATCCTCAGAGAGCGCATCGGTGGAAAGTACCCGTTCCCGAAGAGGACCGTCCCCACGTTTCTCCTCTATCTCATCGGTCCTTTCGAAGGGTTGACCTGGCAGTTCATCAGCAAGAACGTCGGCTACCCGCTTCACTTCAACAACACGCGCAGCCGCGAGCGGCTAGGCATCGAGTACGGGCCCGTAGAAGATACGTTGGCGGAGCACGCCGAGCAGCTGATCGCTGCGCGAGGCTGAGGGGTGCGGAATCGCCATAGTTCGCCACGGCGTCGGGCAACGGCACGGTGCCCCTTCCGCCACGCGCCTGGTGGTGCATTCACTCGTCTGAAACCTTCTGGGAAGGTTTGGGGGCCGCTACTCTGCCCATTCCGCCGTGATGTCGATCACTTGGGTGCAGTTTTAGTGCGCACAGCGAGATCCACACCCCTTTTCTCAGAATGGTATGGTCTTCCTGCCATGGAGCTCGACGTTGAGAGATTCGTCGACGACGTGAGGCGGGCCAAGCTCGAGGGGCAAGCTGCGGTCGACGAGGTGCTGGCCCGGGCGGTGTCGGACCCCAGGCGTGTCCTCGCGGGTATCGGAGAGCCGAGGAAAGCCGGATTCGACGTTCTCCACCACGGGGATGACGTCACGATCCTCAACGTGATCTGGGCGCCTCAGATGATGCTCCTGCCCCACAATCACAACATGTGGGCTTCGATTGGGATCTATACGGGGCGCGAGGACAACATCATCTGGGAGCGCGAGGGCTCCACGGTCGAAGCGAGGCGAGCCGCGTCGTTGTCGGAGAAGGAAGTGTTCCCTCTGGGAGAAGACTGGATCCATTCGGTGATCAATCCCATTCCGAGGCTCACCGGAGCGATCCACATCTACGGTGGAGACTACTTCGCACCGGGCCGGAGCGAGTGGGACGCCGAAACGCTCGTAGAGCGTCCTTTCGACGTCGAGTCCTTTCGCGCGACCTTTGACGCCTAGCGAAGGTCTTGCGGGGCGAAGACGAATGGGAACGTGAATCGGAGGCTCTTGCCCGTTCGGCGGCGGGGAAAGCGAATGGCGCTCACAACGCGGGCCACACATCGCTCGACGGTGTCGTTGCCCGTGGTGTTCTCGAGGACCTGCACGCCTTTGACATAGCCCGTGCGCACGACCGCAAATCGCACGGAGACTTTACCGGCCAGCTCTGGTGAATAACGGAGCGCGGACTCGTAGCAGCGGTTGATCTTCGGGAGGTCCTTGCTGATCTTCTGTCGCACCACGAACGCGTCGATGTGACCGTAGTAACCCGCATAGCTCGTGCTCGTCACGCTCAGCACGGCAAGCGCAGCGGCGAGCGAGACGACGAGCGATTTTCGACCCGCGGAAGCCATCCTTTGGAGATACGCCTGGAGGCGGCTCTGCAGCAAAAAAACAGCGGTTTTCGACGCAGACGCGGCGAATCCGTGGCGAATCGCCATCCCGTGATACAAGTTCCCCATGTCCCCCCGACGCACAGGATTGTCCTGTATTCAACGCGCACGCAAGCGGCTTCGAAGAGTCACTAATGCCGCGATTGGCGAAGGGTTCTTCGGAGGCCTCGCACGCCTGGGACGTCTGCATCCGCTCTCCAACCCCGCCAGGCATGGTGTGCACGTGATCAGGGACGTCGAATACCTGCGCGGCGGCAATCCGCGCCACAGGCTCGACATCTACCGGCCGATACAGCAGGGGAAATCCCCCCTTCCGATCGTGCTGTACATGCATGGGGGCGCGTTTCACCTTCTGTCGAAGAACACGCATTGGCTCATGGGCCTGGCGTTCGCGCGCGCCGGTTATCTCGCCGTCAACATCGACTATCGGCTCGCGCCGGAGAACCCGTACCCGGCAGCCGTGTCCGACGTCTGCGCCGCGCTCGAATGGGTCGCCGAGAACGCTGAAGCGCACGGTGGCGATCTCAGCCGCCTCGTTTTCGCCGGTGAGTCCGCAGGTGGAAACCTCGCCACCGCGCTCACGATCTGCTGCTGTTACCGGCGCCCCGAGGACTTCGCCCAACGCGCGTTCGCGACTGGCCTGGTGCCGACCGCCGTCGCGCCTGCATGCGCGCCGCTTCAGGTGACCAACCCGGGCCGGCTGAACCGCAAACGAAAGCTCCCGCGCTGGGTGAGCGACATCCTCGAAGGCATGAACGACGCGTACGTAGGCACCATGCATGATCCGGCGCCCGGCGAGCTCGACCTCGCCGACCCACTTCACGTCTTTGAGCGCCGCGAACGGCCCGACCGCCCTCTCCCCGGTTTCTTCGTTCCTATCGGCACGCGCGACCCCTTGCTCGACGACACGCGCCGCCTCGACCGTGCACTCAAAGCGATGGGAGTCGAGTGCGAGGCACGTTACTACGAGGGCGAGCTCCACGCGTTTCACGCATTGGTGTGGCGCCGCCAAGCACGGCGATGCTGGCGCGAGCAACTCGCCTTCTTGGCACGCGCGCTCCAGCACCCACGCGAGCCGCGCCACGAGTTCGTCGCGCAGGCCTAGCTGCTTAGACGCAAGCGGTGCTCAACGTCGGTCTGTTCCGCCGAGGAGCACCTTCATCAATGGGCTGCCGTCGACTTTGGCGTCTTTGATCAGGGCGTCGAGCAACTGCTTGCCGAGGCGTGCCAGGTCGAGGAGCTCGCGGATGCGCTCTTGCTGAAACTGCGCCCTCGCCCTCTCCTCCGGCTCTTTTGCCTTGTCCTTCAAGAACCGAATTGCGTCTTCCATGGTGTCGATCGCATCGAGGACCTCGACCCGTTCGCGCTCGTTGAACACGCGCGAGATCATCTTCCAGAAGTTGCCTTCGGCGGCGTAGTGATCGCGGCGCTCGCCTTGCAGCCAGACCTTCTTGACGACTCCCCAGCGGGTGAGCTCATTGAGCGTCATCGAAACCGCGCCGCTGCTGAGCTGGAGCCGGTTTTGGATTTCCGGGGCGCTCAGGGGCCGGTCGGACAGATATAAGATCGCCCACAGGCGCCCCATGTTCCGTTTGAAGCCCCAGAACTCGATCAGGCGGCCAATCGAATCACTGACCAGGACCTCGCTTTGCCAGAGCTCCTCTTCGCCGCTCGCCACGGTAGCGCCCTACCCCGAACCCCCGCGCTTGACCAGCCGCCCCCTCGCATCAAAGCTGCGGCGCATGGAACGACCTACGTTCGAAGCCATGCTCGAATCAGCACTTGGCGTGGAGCGCGACGGTAGCGAGTACACCGTCGCGGAGGGCTACAGCTTGTCGGTGTACATCGGCAAGCCAGGCCAGGCGATGGAGGTATCCGAGGTCGCGGGGCTGAAGCTCGATGCGGCGTTCTGCGAAGCCACTTCCCGCGAGCACAGCACGGTGTATTACGTAGAGTACAGCAGCCTACACGGGCTCTGTGTTCGGCCGCCGACTGGCGGGGGCGGACGCCGCGCCGGATTCAGCTAGGCGAAACTCTGGGGGCGGTCGGGCCGGACGAAGTGCCCGGGCGTCGACCCGAGCGGTGCACGCTGTAAGTCTCGTGGCCGGCCGGGGGATTTGACGTAGGATGTAGGCGGGGGTGTACGGATCGTGTCCGCACGTATTCTTGTCTGTGATGACGAAGCCAGCCTGCGCGAGATGTTGCAGATCTTGTTGCGGCGAGAGGGCTACCGCGTCGACGTGGTCGACGGCGTCCACGCGGCGCGCGATCAGCTCGGCAGCGCGGACCCGTACGACGTGGTCATCACGGACCTGGTGATGCCGGATGGCACCGGCATGGAGGTGCTCGACGCGGTCCGGACGCGATCCGCCGACACGCAAATCCTGATGGTCACTGCGTACGCGACTACCGAACAGGCGGTCGAGGCCATGCGCAAGGGCGCGTACGACTACGTGCAGAAACCGTTCAAGAACCACGAGCTTCTGGCAACGCTCGAAAAGGCACTCGAAAAGCGCGCCATCGTCGCCGAGAACCAGACCCTCCGTGCGGAGGTCAAGGCGCGCTGGAGCGAAGGTCAACTCATCGGTAAGAGCGCGGCCATGGGCCGGCTTCGCGACCTGATCGAGCGCCTGTCCAGCACGACGGCGAACGTCCTGATCACGGGCGAAAGCGGCACCGGCAAAGAGATGGTCGCCCGCGCCCTGCACTTCCAAAGCCCCCGCGCCGAAGAGGCCTTCGTGGTCCTGAACTGCGGCGCGATCCCCGAGAACCTCATCGAGAGCGAGCTCTTCGGGCATATCAAAGGCGCGTTTACGGGAGCCACCGCCGCGAAAGAAGGTCTCTTTCGCGCCGCAGACGGCGGCACGCTCTTCTTGGACGAGATCGGCGAGCTCCCACTGCCGCTACAGGTGAAGCTCCTGCGGGTCTTGCAAGACCAGAAGGTCCGCCCGGTAGGCGGCAGCACCGAGGTCGAGGTGGACGTTCGGGTCGTCGCCGCCACGAATCGCGACGTCGAGTCCGAGGTCGAGGCGGGCACCTTCCGAGAAGACCTCTTCTACCGCCTGAACGTGATCCGGATCGAGGTCCCTCCCCTGCGGGAGCGGCCGGAGGACATCCCGGTGCTCGCCGGGTACTTCCTCGAAAAGCACATGGCTCTCCAAGGCCGCCGTCTGGAGTTTTCGCCCGAAGCGATGCGCTGGCTGGCTCAGCAATCGTACGCGGGCAACGTCCGCGAGCTCGAGAACATCGTCGAGCGCGGGGTGACGCTGGCGCCCGGAAACACGGTGGGCCGCGAGGATCTCGGCGACACACATCCGTCGAAGAAGATCGCCAGCGTGTCCCAAATTCCGGAGGCCAACTTCGATCTAGACAACTATCTCACCCAGGTGGAGAAGGAGCTTCTGTTCCGCGCGCTCGACCAGGCCGGAGGTGTCCGCACGAAGGCCGCAGAGCTTCTCGGGATGAGCTTTCGGCAGTTCCGGTATCGTTTGGCAAAACACATTTCGCCCGAAGTGGGCGATACGGCCAGCGATTGATATAGTGAGCGTTGGAGGTTCCTTCTTGTCGCGTCACCTGCGGAGCGCTGGCTTCACCACGATTGAATTGATGATCGGAGTCGTGATCGTCGGCATTCTGGCGGCGCTCGCCATCCCGACGTTCAAGGGCTACGTCTACCGTGGCCGGGTCACCGAGGCGGTGACGATTCTGAACGAGATCAAGACTCGGCAGGAGGCGTATCGCGCCCGCTTCGGCAACTACGCAGCGGTCAATGGCGACGACTGGGGCACATCGTGGATGCCGCCCGGCAACATTCCGGGGGCGCAGCCGGTCGTCTGGCCCAGCTCCCAGGGGTGGGAAGAGCTTGGCCTGAGCCCGCCCGGATACGTGCGCTTCCGCTACGCGACGATCGCGGGTCAGCCGGGAACGGCGCCGCCGGCGAGCAGCAATCTCGATCAGAACAAGTTCTGGTTTGCCGCGCAGGCCGAAGGTGACCTCGATGAGGACGGCGATACGTTCATCCTCGAGGTCTATTCGGACTCGCGCACCATGTTCAACAGCGCGGTGGGCCAAGGAGGATGGGAATGAAACGGAACCAAGGCTTTACCATAACGGAGTTGATGATCGCGGTGGTGATCATCGGCGTCTTGGCGATGATGGCCATTCCGACGTTCACCTCGTACATCTACAAAGGCCGCGTGACGGAAGCGACGACTTTCCTCGGGGAGATCAAGCAGCGCCAGGAGTCGTACCGGAGCGAGTTCGGCCAGTACTGCGCCAACAATAAAACCTGGGGCACCTACAACCCTTCCACGCTTCCCGGCAGCGACCCGGTCATGTGGACGAGCACGGCCGAATGGACCCAGCTCGGGGCGGCCCCGGACGGGCCTACTCGCTTCCAATATGGATTGATCGCGGGCGCTCCAGGAGTGTCCGCGCCGAGCGAAACCAATCTCGACGACGATGACTACTGGTTTGCGGCGCGCGCACAGGGAGACCTAGACGGAGACACGACCTCCTTCTTCCTCGAAATCTACTCCCAATCGACCCACATTTATAACAGTGCCACTGCAACTGGCGGCTGGCAGTGACAATTTCCGTCACCTTCGGGTGACGAGATCTGTCGCTCCGCGCAGCTTCTCGGCACATCGAAACCCGGATTCGTCAATAATTTCCGGCTAGACCGGGGGTCCGCCACAATCGGCACGGCAGTTGCATTGTCCTAGGGCAACTCAAGATTCAAGCGGGCACTGGGCCCGGGGGAAAGGGAACTAACAATGAATAAGCTACTGTCGAAGAAAGAGGGATTCACCCTCATCGAGCTGATGATCGTCGTCGCCATCATCGGCATTCTCGCCGCGATCGCGATCCCGGCATTCGTCAACTACGTGAAGCGTTCGAAGACCTCGGAGGCAGGTGCGAACCTCAAGTCTCTCTTCACCGGTGCCGCCGCTTACTACGAGCGGGAAAACTGGACACAGGGCCTCGTGACGCCGGGCAATGCCGCCGCCGCTTCGACTCACTGCACCGTCGACTCCGTCGCGCCAGCTGGGAACTGGGCCACCAACTCCCCAAGCAGCCAGAAGTCCGTCGTCGATTGGTCGGCACAGGGTGCTTCGTACGGCGCGCTCAACTTCGGGCCGGCAGACCCGCTCTACTTCATATACAGCGTCACCGAACTCCCGGGCTCGGGCACCGGGGCTTGCGGCCAGGCCATCAGCATTCCCATGTACACGTTCACGGCGAACGGCGACCTCGACGATGATGGCACTGATTCGACCTTCGCGCTGGAAGTCGGCTCCAATGCGGACAACGCGCTCTACCGCGCCCCGGGCATCAACCGCACCGACGCACTCGAGTAATCAACCGAGTCTAAGCAGGCGAAAGGCCGCGACTTCCGTCGCGGCCTTTTTCCGTTTAAGGAGGCCTGTCCCATTTTTGGATATACTGAGCCCGTGAAAGCTTGGGGTCGGATCGTCGCGCTGCTCGTGATGTCGGGGGTCGTGTCTGGGGTTTGGTCGCTTCGTGGGCGGGCAATGGGCCACTACCTCGAGACGCAGACCTACGAGGACATCTACTACTTACCGCCGCCCGAGTGGCTCCAGGTGATGAGCTTGGGCCATCGGCGCGCCCTCGCTGACCTGATTTGGCTTCGCGCCCTGATCTACTTCGGCGACGAATTCGAGAGCGGGGGCGCGGTGAAGCATGTCTTCAACTACGGCGACTCCATGCTGGCGCTCGACCCGGACTTCCGGCGCGTCTATCGCTGGGTCGGCGTGGCCGCGGTCTACACGCCGACGGGCAGCCCGCTCGAGTTCATCGAACGCTCGATCGACGTCTTGCGCCGCGGCGCCGAGCGCTTCCCCAACGACGGCGAGCTTGCCTGGGATGTGGCAGCAACCATCACCTACGAGCTCCTCCCCGCCCTTCCCAAGGATGATCCGAGCCGGGAGCGTCTCGAGGCCGAGGGCAATGACTACATGGTGGCTGCCGCCCGCCTCGGGGCCGGACCTGACTGGCTGGTTCTCACGAACGCGACCTCGCTCCGAAAGCTCGGCAAAGGAGATCGCGAGCTCCGGCACCTCGAAGAGATGTACGCATTGATCCGCGACCCTGCCGTGAAAGAGCAAATCGAGATCCGCCTGTCCCAGCTCCGCGACGAAGCCTACGCGGAAGCCTTCCGAAGCGTGAATGAAGAGTTCGAGCAACGTCATCGGGAAGAGTTCCCGTACCTGCCCTCGACGCTCTATTTCCTCGTCGCCGAACCCATCGAAACCACGGTCGGCCTCGAAGACGCGAGCTAGGCTCTTGCCAAAAGGGTTGCCGCCTCGCACAGTCTCGCGGCCTTGCCCCGCGGTCGTCCGAGTCTGAGCCTGATCGAAGTGGCGCTCCTGCTGTGCCTCATGGGCATCGTCCTGGCGGTGTTCGTTCCGACCTTCCTACGGCGGGTACGCACCAACAAGATCAGCGAGGCCTCCGAGCTTCTCCAGGAGATGAGCGATCGCACCGCCGCTTACTACGCCACCTCCTGGGGCGCTGGGAAGCGCCACTGCTTGCCGCCGAGCGCCGGCCCGACGCCCGCGGAGCCGACCGTCGAGTCGGCGGAGGTCGATTTCTTCGCTGACGAGCATACCGGTCACGCGACTTGGGAGGCGCTCGGTTTCCAACCCGACCAGCCGGTTCGCTACAGCTATAGCTACACCCCGAGTCGGGATGGCTGTGATTTGATCGGCCGCGACGATTTGGGATCGGTATCGTTTCGGGCCGAGGGCGATCTCGACGGAGACGGGGTGCGGGCGACCTTCGAACAGCCGGCGACGATCGAAGCCGACGGATTCAAGCCCGGGGACACGACACACGTTCACCAGCGGACCGAGTGACCCCTGAGCCGCGACGCTAGTCTGCGCGCCCCGAGGCGATGCGCGCCTCGGCGTTGACGAGCGCAGTCACGATCTCTCCGGAGGCCCGGCGAAGCGCGAGCGGCGCACGATCTCCGAAGCGGTCCGGGTGAAGGTCTCGAACGAGCTTGCGTAAGGCGAGGCGCGCATCCCGTCCCCCCGCGCCTTCCGGAAGGTCGAGCAGCACGTGTGCGGAGGCCTGCCTGCGCAACTCTCTGCGCTTTCGGAGCAACAAGGGATACGAGCCGCCCGCCTTCGGTGCAGCCGCACCGAGCAGCTTGAGCATCCACAAAAAGCGATAACCAGCGAGGCCACAGCCGGGCAGCGTCGCGAGATCCTCGGCGGGCACGCCCCGCTTCAGCCAGAACAACACAGCCGTCTCTTCCGGCCGAAGCTCCGCGCCTAGAGAGAAGGCTTCGCCAGCCGCGGTGAGGTGATAGACGGCGTCGCCGAGCCCTGCTCGCACGCTTGCCGGGTGCACGCCCGTCACCGCGGCGCGCATGGTCTGTAGCGCTAGGGTTCGCGCGGGGACCGGGTCTCTTAGCTTCCACCAGGTCGTCGCGGAGGGCGACTGCACGAGGCGCAGGACAAGCCCTTCCCATTCACACATCTGCAACACGTTCTCGAATACCTGGCGCTGCGAGGTCGCCACGCGTCGATCGACGTTGGCGCCCACCACCTCGCCCGACTCGAGCGACAGCGTCGCGCTGCGTCCTTCGCCGCGAACACGCAAGGTCCCGCTAGCGCCGGCTCGGTCGAGACCGACCAGAACGCGGCAGACGGTCGTGCTGCTCGGAAGCGCGCGCATCTCTCTCGGATATGCGATTCACCTAGTCGTGGCTAGTTTTCAGCGGGACGCGGCGTAGCGAGGATCGCCGGGGCGCAGAGCGAGCGCGTTTCGGATTTGCGCGAACCGTGCGGACACGGAGGTCGGCGCGACGCCATACCGCCGGGCGATTTCGGCCTGTGTGCACCCTGGACGCTGCTCGACGACTGCAATCGCGTACTCGAGTGCGGCAGCCAACACCTCGGGCTTGGTGACTCGGAGCTCGCAATGCGCTTGCATGTCGGACCACAACTGCGTGGCGCGTTCGATCTCGGCGCGGGAGAAGCCTGCCTCGCCCATCTTGAGCTGGACTGTCTCGGCAACGCGGTCGCCGGGCGGACGGCGCACGCTGGCGGTCGCGGCCGGCGTGTCGGTTGCCCCACCGTCTATCCATTCGACGAGCGCGCGATGATCTGGATTACACGGGCCCTTCTCTTGTGCGAGCGCGGCGAGCTTCTGCGCCTGGTCGAGATCGCCGAGACGCGCAACGCAGTGAGCGAGCGAACCGATGATCTCGTCGTGCTCGGGCTCGAGCTCATACGCACGCCGAAGGTGGGGCTCGGCGCCGACTGGATCATCGAGTGCCACATCCATGAGATGACCGAGGTTGTGATGGTACCAAGGCGTCTGCGGTGCGAGCGCCGATGCTTCTCGATACGAACGAACCGCGACACGGTAGTTGCCGAGCAGTGCGTGGCACAGGCCCATGAGGGCATGAAGGATGTCGTCCTCGGCGCAGTGACCGAGCACCCGCCGAAGGTGCAACGCGGCCTTCCACGGACTGCTTTCGAGATGCAGCTCGGCGAGGTGACGGTGGGCGAACAGCGACGCATCGCTGCCCTCCTCCGCGGCCGACGCCAACTGCGTCAACAAACCCTCGGCACGCTTCGAGGAAGCTTCGAGCGCTTCTTCAGCGCGCTCCCAAAGCTCTTCGACTGTGCTTGCCCGTTGACTCATTTGTATTCGTATAGCCGTTCACTTTTTTGAACGCAAGACACGTCAGCTTCGAGCCCTCGTGCAGAACTGCAACGACGAGTGGCGTGTCCGATGCGAGGTCGTGCGCTTCGATTCCATGAAACTGCACTCCGCGCGGGCTTGAGGTATGCTTCGGACACTTGACCCATGGAGGGTCGAAGGATGGCGAAACGATGATGCCCGAAGAAATCGATGAAAAGGGTTCCGCTGACCCCGAACAGGGAGAGCGGGAGCGACGCTGGTCTGAAGGTGTCTTGCGCGACACACTGCGAAAAGCCGTCGAGAAGGGCATCGAGGCTGGCGTTGGAACGCTCCGAAGCGCGGACAGCGCGCTTCGCGGAGTCACGCAGGACGGCAAACTCCCCAAAGAGCTGATCGGCTACGTTTTCGCCACGGTCGACGAGACGAAGAACGCGACGGTTCGCGTCGTCGCCAAGGAGGTTCGAGATTTCCTCGAGGCGACCGACATCGCAGGCGAATTCTACAAGGCTCTCACTTCGTTGTCGTTCGAAATAAAGAAAGAAGTTCGCTTCATCCCGAACGACGCCGGCGGCGTTCGGCCCCAGGTCCGAGCCCGCGCAGTGAAGAAGCGCAGGCGGCGTGGGGGCGTGGTCGAGACCGAACAGATCATCCCGCCCGACGATAAGGGCGAGCCCTGAGCAGCATGACGGCACCCGGCAAAGTGTACCTCGTGGGTGCTGGCCCGGGCGATCCAGAGCTAATCACCGCGCGCGGGCTCCGGCGCCTGCGTGAGGCGGACGTCGTGCTCTACGATGCGCTCGTGCATCCCGATCAGCTGAGCGCGGCGAGGCCCGACGCGGAGCTTGTGTTCGTGGGCAAGCGTGCAGGACGAGCCAGCGAGCGGCAGGCAGAGATCAACCGCCAGCTCGCCGAGGCCGCGCGCGAAGGCAAGACGGTGGTGCGCCTCAAAGGCGGCGATCCCTACCTGTTCGGCCGCGGCTCCGAGGAGGCGGAGCTACTGGCGGCGGAGGGGATCCCGTTCGAAGTGGTTCCAGGCGTGCCCTCCCCGCTCGCCGCCACCGCGTACGCGGGTCTTTCTTTGACGCACCGCGAGCTGGCATCGAGCGTCGCCTACGTCACGGCAACCGAGTCCGTTGAGAAGGACCGAACCGGCCACGACTGGTCGAAGCTCGCCACGGCCACCCAGACGCTGGTCATCTTCATGGGCATGCGAAAGCTCGACTCTCTGATGAAGCTCTTGATCGAACACGGGCGCCCTGCCGACACACCCGTGGCCGTCGTTCAATGGGCGTCGTTGCCGAAACAGCGCACGGTCACGGGAACTGCGGCCAATATTCATGAGCGCGCGTCGGAGGCGGGGCTCGGCCTACCGGCGCTCACGATCGTCGGGGACGTCGTGCGATTGCGCGGCAGCCTTCGCTGGTTCGACACCAAGCCGCTCTTCGGCAAGCGCATTCTCGTGACCCGCGCAGTTCATCAAGCGGGGTCGCTCGCGGCGTTGCTTCGTGACGAAGGCGCGCAGCCGATTCTGGCGCCGACCATTCGCATCGCGCCCCCCGCCGATCCCGGGCCGTTGCGAGACGCGGTCACTCATTTGGATTGCTACGACTGGATCCTCTTCACCAGCGGCAACACGGTCGACGCGGTCTTCTCATCGATCAGCGAAGCCGGTCTGGACGTCAGGGCTTTGGCGGGCGCGAAGGTGTGCGCCATTGGCGTCAAAACCCGGGAGGCCCTGAGGTCCCGAGGGATCCACGCAGACCTCGTTCCCAAAGACGCCCGCGCCGAGGGAGTGATCGCCGCGCTCCGGCCACTCCTCACCGATCGGACGCGCATCTTGCTCCCACGGGCTGAAGTCGCGCGCGAGGTCTTGCCTGACTCTCTTCGCGACGCGGGCGCGGAAGTCGACGTCGTCCCGGCGTATCAAAACCTGCCCCCCGAGCCCAAGGACGTCGAACGCATCCAGAGCCTCGTCGACCCCGCTGAAAGCGACGCGATTCTGTTCACATCCTCGTCGACCGTTCAGAACTTGTTCGACGTGCTGGGCGATGGCGCCGCGCAGCGCTTGAACGCGCTCGATCTGTTTTCGATCGGTCCCGTCACGACCCATACGGCCGAGCGACTAGGCCTCCGCATCGCGGAGACCTCCGCCGAGCAAACGATCGAATCCCTGGTCGCCGCGGTGCGCGCGTACTATGCCCTCCTGGGAGATGCCGATGCCTAGGCTTGCGTGGTTGGGTGCCCTCATGATTCTTGGCCTGGTTGCCACGGCATGTGGTGATCCGTGCGGTGATGCCGAGGACCGGGTCGTGCCGTTGAGCGATCTCCCCTGCAGCATGACGACCGCCGACGGTGTGTGGGAGTCCCACCCCCTTCCCCCCGTCACCGACGAACAGTGCTACTGGCTGGAGTTTCGAGGGTGCAGCACATACGAGTTCGAAAACCCGCTCGACCGGGTTCCGAGCCTGGTCGTCGGCTACACCTCGTTCGAGCAGGACGGCCGGTTCTCGACCGTCAGCTCCGGCAACAGTTTCGTCGTTCAGGAAGCCAGCGCCTCGACGGTGACCATCCGCAACGCTCAGAACCAGTCTTTCTACCTTCGCCTCGTCCTCGACTGACCCCCCTAGCGGATCGCGCTGGCCGGCCTTAGATTGTCGAAATGCACGGGCGGTGCCCGGCTGGGCGGGGTCAGAGAAAGCGCTAAAATAGGGTATGGCCGACAGCTTCGAGAACGATGCCGGAACCATCACGCAGGTCAAACCGGAGAAAAAACTCAAACGCCCACGTCTCTTTCGAGTTCTTCTGCACAATGATGATTACACTACCAGGGAGTTTGTCGTTCAGGTTCTTCACACCGTCTTTCACCGCGACGAGCAGGATGCCATCCGCATCATGCTCCACGTGCACCACAACGGCGTGGGGGTCGCAGGGGTGTTCACCCGAGAGGTCGCAGAGACCAAAATTCAACGAGCCGAACGCTTGGCGCGGCAGCAGGAGTTCCCTCTCCGTCTGACGATGGAGCCCGAAGAGGAGGAAGACGCGTAAACATGGCCGGTCCCGTCATCGACAAAGAGCTTCAGGCGACCCTTCGCAAGGCGTTCGACCGTGCGGGGTTGATGCGCCACGAGTATGTGACGCTCGAGCACCTGCTCCTCGCCCTGACCGAAGACCCGAACGCCTCGAAGGCGCTGCGGGCCTGTGGGGCTGACCTACGCCGCCTGCGAAAGCGGCTCGAACAGTTCATGCAGGATCGCCTGTCTCGCGTTCCCGAGACTGTCAGCGTCGAGCCCCGGCAGACGCTGGCGGTGGAGCGAGTCCTTCAGCGCGCGGCGATTCACGCGATCTCTTCCGAGATGAAGACCATCGACGGCAGCAACGTGCTCGTTCAGATCCTCAAAGAAGAGGAATCGTTCGCAGCCTTTGCGCTTCAGGAAGAAGGGGTGAGTCCGCTCGACCTCAAACGCTACATTTCGCATGGCGTGGGGACAGACATCGTTCCTGGTGAGAGCGATGCCTATTCCGAAACGGACTTCGAAGATGACGAGGACGAGTCGTCCACCGGTCGCGACCCTCTCGAAGCGTTCGCCACAGATTTGATCGCGGAGGCCGCCGAAGGGCGCATCGACCCCTTGATCGGCCGCGACGAGGAGCTCGATCGCACGGTCCAGGTGTTGTGCCGGCGCCGCAAGAACAACCCTGTATTCGTAGGCGAGCCGGGCGTCGGCAAGACGGCTATCGCAGAAGGGCTCGCGCGCCGGGTCTACGAACAACGGGTCCCAGAGGTGCTCGCAGACGCGCAAATCTACTCACTCGACATGGGCGCCCTTCTCGCCGGCACGAAGTTCCGCGGGCAGTTCGAGGAGCGTCTCAAGGCGATCATGAAGCGGCTCCAAGAGATCGATAACGCGATTCTGTTCATCGATGAGATTCACACGATCGTCGGCGCCGGCGCGACGACCGGAAGCTCGATGGATGCGTCGAACATCCTCAAACCAGCGCTGGCCTCTGGGAAGCTTCGCTGCCTCGGGTCGACGACCTATACCGACTTCAAGCATCTCGATCGCGATCGCGCCCTCGCCCGCCGGTTCCAGAAGATCGAAGTGCACGAGCCGACCGTCGAGGACACGATTGAAATCCTCAAGGGCCTCCGCCAATACTACGAAGAGCACCACGACGTGAAGTACGACGACGAGGCGCTCGAGGCGGCAGCGCGGCTCGCACAGAAGCACATCCTCGAACGCTTCTTGCCGGACAAGGCGATCGACGTCATCGACGAAGCTGGCTCGCTCGAGCGCATGCGCCCCGAAAAGGAGCGCACGCATCAAATCACCGTCAAAGAGATTGAAAAGGTCGTCAGCAAGATGGCTCGCGTCCCGGTCGAGTCGGTGAGCGCCAAGGAGCGCGACCAGCTCAAGGAGCTCGGCCCCGAGCTTCACAAGGTCATTTTCGGCCAGGACGCCGCGATCGAAAAGGTCGTCAGCGCGATCACGCTGGCGCGGGCTGGGCTACGCGCAGACCACAAGCCGATCGGGTCCTTCCTGTTCGCCGGGCCCACGGGTGTCGGCAAGACGGAGCTGGCTCGACAACTCGCCCGCGTGATGGGCGTCGAGCTCCTGCGGTTCGACATGAGTGAGTACGGCGAACGGCACTCGGTGTCGCGACTGATCGGTGCGCCTCCCGGGTACGTCGGCTTCGACCAGGGCGGTCTGCTCACGGACGCGGTTCGCAAACACCCGCACGCCGTGGTGATTCTCGACGAGATCGAAAAAGCCCATGGAGAGCTCTTTAATATCCTGCTGCAGGTGATGGACCACGCGAAGCTCACCGATAACAACGGACGCGAAGCCGACTTCCGCAACATCGTACTCGTCATGACCACCAACGCGGGCGCATTCGAAGCCACAGAGAAGGTCGTCGGCTTCGGCGGTGGGGACGAACCCAAGGACTTCGCAACCGGTCGCGCCCGGCAGGCGATTGAACGGATCTTCACCCCGGAGTTCCGCAACCGGCTCGACGCGGCGGTGTACTTCCGCGGGCTCTCCAAAGAAGTCATCCGCAGGGTGGTCGACAAAGAGGTCGCCCTGCTTGGCGACATGCTTGCCGACAAGCAGGTGCAGCTCGAGCTCAGCGACGCGGCTCGCGATTGGCTGGCGGAGCACGGCTACGACCCGCAGATGGGTGCACGGCCCATGGCGCGGCTCGTCGAGCAGAAGCTCAAAAAACCGCTGGCTGAGGCCATGGTCTTTGGGAGCCTCACGGAAGGCGGAACAGCAACGGCCGAGGTCCAGGACGGCGATATCGTGCTCTCGTTTCGTGAGACCGGCACCCCACGGGTAGAGGCCTAAAGGCCGGGAACCACCATTCGGGTGCTCCTTGCGCTAGCCTACGGCGTCCGCTGATGCCTGTGTACTTGCTCGACAAGGAGCTCTCCTTCCCAGCTCCCGAAGATGCCAACGAGGAAGGCATCGTCGCGGTCGGCGGAGACGTGTCTCCGGAGCGGCTTCTGGTCGCTTACCGCAATGGCATCTTCCCGTGGCCCGCGCGCGGCTACCCGCTGCTGTGGTTCTCTCCGGACCCGCGCTTTGCGCTGATGCCCTCGAGCGCTCACGTCTCGCGCTCGCTGCGCAAGGTGGTTCGAAGGGGGCAGCTTCGAGTGACAGCCGACACGGTGTTCGACGACGTGATCACAGCGTGCGCCGCCGTGCCGCGCCCGCATCAACAGGGGACTTGGATCACGCGCGAGCTTCAAGAAGGCTACCGAGGGCTTCACGAGCTCGGATACGCGCACAGCATCGAAGCCTGGCGCGACGACGAGCTCGTGGGCGGCCTCTATGGCGTGGCGCTCGGCCGGACTTTCGCTGGCGAATCGATGTTCGCTTCGGAGCCCGACGCATCGAAAATCGCATTCACGACCTTGCTCGGGCACTTGGCCATGTGGGGATTCCGAATCGTCGACTGCCAGGTGCATACCGAACATCTCGCCCGATTTGGCGCCAGCATGTGGCCGCGAGAGCGTTTCCTCTCCGAATGGCGCGCCGCCGTCGATGAACCCAGCATTCTAACCCCCTGGCAGCTCACTCTCTCGCCGCAAGAGGCGCTGACAAGGCTGAGACCTGATGTATGATGTAGGGTGAAATGAAGGCGACTGTATCCTGGACTTGGCTCGCAGCGCTGCTGCTTTGCGCACTCGCAACCCCCAACGCGCTTGCCCAGGGTGATCCCGACGCCGGGACCGGGACCGGGACCGGGACAGGGGCAGGGGCAGAGACAGAGGCAGGGACAGAGACAGAGGCAGGGGCAGGGGCAGAGACAGAGGCAGAGGCAGAGGCAGAGGCAGAGGCAGAGGCAGAGGCAGAGGCAGACGCCGGGGTCGACGAGGCGCCGACCGAGGCTGCCTCCGACGCGAAGCGGATGGTGCGGATCCGCAAGGTCATCGAGCTCGACACTCAGCATCTGCGCTGGCTCCGCAGCGAGCTGCGGTCCAGGACCGAATGGTTTGAGGGGCTGGTGGAGGCGATGGCGGAGGTCGCCGCAGAGCGCAACGACGAGAAGGAAAAACTCGAGGCGCTCGAAGCGGACCCGGAGTCCGACCCGGAGGAGACCGAGGCGCTACGCGCCGAGCTAAAGGAGCTCGACGTGGACTACGGCCTCTTCGACACGCAGACCGACCTCGCACTCACCGCTGAGAAGGCGGTCCGAGAGCAACTCACGTCACTAGAGGAGAAGCTCGAGAAAGAGAAGCGCGCCCTGGGCGAGCTGACCGGCGAAATCGAGATCGAGCTCCCCGACGAAGCGCCCGCTCCCGCGCCCGCGCCGGCCGAAGCAGCAAAGGCGCCCCCTCTTCCCTCGCTCGTGCCAGTGCCGGCGGCGCAGCCCGCAAGTCAGGAGGAGGCCAAGAGCTCGT
This sequence comes from Deltaproteobacteria bacterium, assembly GCA_041821485.1. Taxonomy (GTDB): domain Bacteria; phylum Myxococcota_A; class Polyangia; order Polyangiales; family Houyiibacteriaceae; genus SG8-38. The sequence goes on along the minus strand of JBGUEF010000018.1, from coordinate 2,102 downwards.
CCAGCATGACGGCCGCGCAGATCGAAGCGCACAATGTCCTCGAGCAGGCGGAGCGCGACGGCCAGCTCGCGAAGATCGCGCTCTCTGAATTCGTCCAGCGGAAGCAAGCACTCGAGGAGCAGCTCGAGTTCGAGGAGGGCCTCGACGAGACGCACACCAAAGAGGTCGAGAACTTGAAGCTCGCGCAAGAGGCGTTCGAAGCGCGGCTGCAAAAATACCGCGACGCCGACGCCCCAGCCGAGAAAATTCAACGGCTGGAGCGCGGGATCCGCGAGATCAGCCGCGCGCTCGAAAAGGCGGACGACGATGACGACGCCCGAGCCAGCTACATCAAATCACTGCACGAGAGGGGTACCCGCCTCGAGGAAGAGGAGCTGCGTGTCACCGCCGTCGTCGACGAAAAGGAACGCGCCGCAGAAAAGGCACGCGATCACATCGCCTGGCTCGAGAGCCCGATCCACCCGAAGAACGTCGCCCATTGGGCCAAGGAGCGGGGACCGCGCATGCTCCTGGTCATTGCGGCTGCCCTCTTTTTGCTCCTGCTGGTCCGCTTCAGCGCTCGAGGAATCGCGCGAGCCCTGGTCGGCAGACGCCGCGGTGCTCGAAGTCTCGGAACGGGGCGCGCCGACACGCTGGCCTTCAGCTTCCAAAGCGCGTCCCGCGTCGTCATCGTGGTGATGGGCGTGATGCTCGTGCTGCAGGAAGGCGGTGTCGACATCACGACAGTGCTCGGAGGCGCTGCGATCATCGGCGTTGCGATTGCATTTGGCGCGCAGGACCTGATGAAAGACTACTTCTCGGGGTTCCTGATTCTGGCCGAAGATCAGTACCAGCTCGGCGACCTGATCACGATCCGGGGCATCACGGGGACCGTCGAGTCCGTCAATATGCGCGTCACGGTGCTCCGCGACCTCGAAGGCCGCGTGCACTTCATTCCCAACGGCAGCATCGATCAGGTCACCAACCGAACCTACGGCTGGGGCCGTCCTGTCCTCGAGGTGCCGGTCGGATTCGACGAGGATGTCGACAAGGCGATGGAGACGCTGGTTGAAATCGCCAAGAACCTCCGCGACGACCCGGACTGGAAGGGCTCGATCATAGGCGACCCCGAAATGCTGGGCGTCGACAAGTTCACCGACTACGGGGTGGTCATCAAGTTCATGGTCAAGACCCAGCCGGACAAGCTGTTTGCAGTGCGGCGAGAATTGCTGCGCCGGATCACCAAGCGCTTCAACGAGCTGGGGATTCAGATCACGGTGCCGCAACGGATCTTCCTTCGCGGAGAAGGCGACCGGCCGACCTGATTGGCAGTTGCGGCTCGCAACTTCACTCTGGCGTGCGAAAGATGACCGTCCCCAGGTCTGGCCCGAGGAGCGCGAGGGGGAATGCCCCGTAGACCTGGAGCTCGCCCTGAAGTCGTGCCTTTTCGGTGTAGCCCGCCGGCGATGCGGTGAGGGCCTTTTCGCGCGCGACCGGGTCCCGAACCAGGGCATCGACCTCCGGCGGGGTGTCCCAGTGAAAGAGACGATTTCCTTTGTAGAGGTACACCCACGCCGGCTCGCCCTCTTTCTGTTCGACTCGGAACTGACGGCTCAGGCGCTGCGCCAGGCGTGACAGCGGGATGCCCGCCAGGACGGCGCCTACCACCTGCCCGTCACGGAGAGACGGCGCCGCGAACAGGATAGACCAGGACGAAGGCGCCTCGGGGTCCTCGGCGTAGAACTCCCCGAGGCCGGTAGCTGCTGTCCCGTCGAGGGCCTGCCTGAGCACCTCGAACCGCGTCTTGAAGTCCTGTCCCCTCATCCGATCTGGCTCTCGATCGCGCGCGATGACCACCCCATCGGCCCCAACGGCGGCCAGGAACGACATCGGGGACGCGACGAATTCATCAATACCTTTCTTGGGTTGCTGAAGAATCCTCAGGGCCGCTCGCACTTGTTTCTCCCGCGCGGCCGGGTCACGGACGGCGAACCCCGGAGCAAGCTTCGCCGCCGCCTTCACCACCCCCACCTGGTGCTGCGCGAGGCCCGCGACGAGGCCCATCGTTTTGCCGTCAGCCGTCACCGGGCGAGGCGGTCGAAACGAACTCTCTCAACCCAGCT
>JBGUEF010000017.1:0-22241 GCA_041821485.1 Deltaproteobacteria bacterium | reverse complement strand
CGCGAACGGGAACGGAATCAGGACGGATGGGCGACCGATCGCGCAGAGCTCGGCCAAGGTGGTGGCGCCGGCCCGGGCGACGACCAAGGCGGCGTTCGAATAGGCGCGGGCGATATCATCGATAAACGTGACGACTCTCGCGCGAATACCGAGCTCCCGATAGGTGGCCTCGACCTCGTCGCGCATCGACTCGCCGGTTTGGTGCACGACGTCGATGCGGCGATGGGCGAGACCCGCTTGCGCCAGCGCGCGGGGTACATCCTCGTTCAATTTCCTGGCACCCTGCGATCCGCCGAGGACGAGCACCGTGCGCGCACGTGATTCAAAGCCCTCAGGGTCCGCGAGCGCGAGGCGTGCATGCTCGACGAACTCGTGCCGAACCGGATTGCCAGTGAGCCTGGATTTGTTCTTCCCGAACACCTCTTCGGTCTGCTCGAACGTGATGTAGGCTCTATCGACGAAGCGAGCGAGAATGCGGTTGGTCATCCCCACGTGTGCGTTTTGCTCGAGAAGTGCGGTCGGCCTCCCCGAGAGCGAAGCGGAGAGCAGCACCGGACCGGACGCGTAGCCGCCGACGCCCAGTACCAGGTCCGGCTCGAAGTCCCGCATGAGAGCCGATGCTTCCTTCATAGCCGCCGGAATGCGCGCGAAGCTCTTGAACCGAGCGCCGACGCCCTGACCTTTGAGGGGGGTCACGTTCAGGAGCTCCAAGGCTTCGCCGCGACTCGGCAGAATACGGGCTTCGATGCCGCGGGCCGTGCCCACGAACTTCACCTCGAGACCGGGAACTCGGCGCCGAAGCTCGTCCACGACGGCAAGCCCAGGGAAGAGGTGTCCCCCCGTGCCACCACCGGCAACCATGATGCGTTGGATCATCGTGCGCCTCCTGTGGCCGTTGCTAGCCGCGCCCTGGGTCTCTTTGGCTTGCTGGGCTCCGGGGCTTCTGCGGCCCGTGACACCCCGTAGCGCGAAGTGTTGAGGATGATGCCTGCCGCGGCGGCGTTCACGAGCAGTGAGGAACCTCCGTAGCTGACAAAAGGAAGCGCCAGACCTTTGGTGGGCAGAAGCCCCATCGCGACCGCCAGGTTCGTGAACGCCTGAAGGCCGATGAAGAGCGTCATGCCAGCTGCAAGATAACCGGCGTATTCGTCTTGGGCGCGCCATGCCGCACGAAGACCACGAAAGACGATCCACCCGAAGGCTGCGCAAAGGAGCACGACCCCGATGAAGCCGAGCTCTTCGCCGATGATCGCGCTGATGAAATCCGTGTGGGCCTCGGGCAAGAACAACAACTTCTGACGGCCGTCGCCCAAACCGACGCCAGTCCACCCCCCCGAACCAAAGCTCATCAGCGACTCGGTGATCTGGTACCCGGCACCCTGCCTGTGCTCGAACGGTTCGAGGAAGGCTGTGATGCGGCGCATTCGGTAAGGTGACGATGCAATCGCGCCGTACCCAACGGGAAGCGCGATCAGTACGCAACCAAGCAGGTAACCCGCTTTGGCGCCCGCTGCGAACAGCACGACGAAGGTCAAGAGTGCGATCATGACGGCGCTACCGAAGTCGGGCTGCGCCAGGCACAGCAGCATCAGCAGGCCTGCCACGAGCACGTGAGGCAAGAATCCGATTGAAAACGTTCGGACTCGCTTCGACTTCTTGGCCAGGGAGTGCGCGAGCCACATGATCATGGCGAGCTTGGCCAGCTCCGCCGGCTGCACGTTGACGGGACCCACCGCGAGCCAGCGGGTTGCGCCGCCGGCGCTTCGTCCGAATCCGAGGGCGACCGCGATCATCAGCAAGACCGCTATCAATAGGACGGGATACGTCGAGCGCCGGAGCCACTCGATATCGATGCGCGTGAAGATGATGAGGACGACAAACGCGACTACGGCAAAGACCGTCTGCCGGATCAAGAAGTGGAATCCGTTGCCGTACATGTTGTTCGCGTAGACGGCGCTCGCGCTGTAAACCATCACGACGCCGAACGCGATCAAGCCAACGAGCGTGGCCGCGAGAGTGACGTCGGCCGGGCCGGGCTCCATCGGTGGTGCGGGCTTCGAAGCGCGTGTCATGATTGCTCTCCCAGGGTTTCAACGGCTCGTTGGAAGTGGTCGCCTCGCTCGGCGTACGAGCGGAACATGTCGAAGCTCGAGCAAGCCGGCGCCAGAAGCACGGTGTCTCCCGGGCGAGCTAGTGCAGAGGCGTGCGCGACGGCATCAGGCATCGAGGTCGCGCGCCGAAGCTCGATGGGCGAGTCCGCGAAGGCGCTCTCCAAGAGCGACGCTGCTTCTCCGAGGACCACTACCCCCCGCCCTTCCTCGGACATTCGCTGCCGAAGCGGCTGGTAGCTTCCGCCCTTGTCGACGCCGCCGGCGATGAGAACGATCTTGCCTTTCGACCCGCGCAGCCCGTCGATCGATGCCACCGCAGCGCCCACATTGGTAGCCTTGGAATCGTCGATGTACTCCACGCCATCAACCGAGCGCACATACTGCGTACGATGGGCCAGCCCCTTGAAGTCACGGAGAACCGAAGCGATGTCGTCGTCGCGAACGCCTAGCAAGCGGGCTGCAAGCACGGCCGCGCACGCGTTCGACACGTTGTGCGATCCACGGATCCTCAGCTCTGCGACGGGCACGCGCACGGAGCTTTGTGTGTCAGTGACCACGCCATCGACCACGCGAACGTCACCGGACCGACCGTCGAACAGGACCACGGTGGCGTCATCCACGATGAGCTCGCGCAGATCAGGGGCGTCAGCTGGGAGAATCGCGAAGTCCTCGGCGTCCTGCCGCTCGAAGATACGCGCCTTGGCGGCCGCGTACGCTTCGAACGAAGGGTAGCGGTCGAGGTGGTCGGGGGTGATGTTGAGCAGGATGGCGACATGGGCCTTCATCTGCGAGACGCGCTCCAGCTGGAAGCTCGATAACTCGACGATGACGAGACCACCCGCCCCCCCGGCGTCGGTTCCGGCGGCCTCGATCATCGGGCGACCCAGATTGCCTCCGACGAAGACCGGGCGCGCGAGGCGGCGGGCCATCTCGCCGATCAAGGTCGTCACGGTGCTCTTGCCGTTGGTTCCGGTGATCGCGACGATCGGCGCGTCGATGAAACGCGACGCGAGCTCCACCTCGCTCACGACGGGCACGCCGCGCTGCTCGGCCTGCTCGAGTTGCGGCAGGGGTGGCACGCCCGGCGACACCACGACGAGATCCAAGTCTTCGAACGCGCTGTCGGGATGCCCCCCAAGCACGAGCTCCGCTCCGAGAGCCTCGGCTTCAGTGGCCGCGGCACCGAGCGCCTCACGGTCACGCTGGTCGTTCACCCGGACCCGCGCACCACGCTCTCTGAGAAATCGCACGACGGCCAGCCCGCTCTCGCCGAGCCCGACGACCATCGTCTTTTTCCGAGAGAGCTCCACCGTCACCTCAACTTCAACGTGGCTAGACTGAACACGGCCAGCACGATCGCGATAATCCAGAACCGAACGATGACCCTAGGCTCGGGCCAGCCCTTCTTCTCGAAGTGGTGGTGAATGGGCGCCATCAGGAAGATGCGCCTGCCGGTGAGTCGGAAGTAGCCGACTTGCAGGATCACACTCACCGCCTCGACGACGAAGATGCCCCCGAGAATCACCGACAGGAGCTCATTCTTGGTCAGGACCGCGAGCGCTCCGAGGCCGCCGCCGAGAGCGAGCGAGCCGACGTCGCCCATGAAGACCTGGGCGGGATACGTGTTGTACCAAAGGAAGCCGAACCCGACGCCGACCATCGACGCGGCGAAGATGCTGAGCTCGCCGGCACTCTCGATGTGAGGGATGTCGAGGTATCCAGCGACGACGTTGCCGAATAGCGTCAAGCCGGCGAGGTACGCGAGGATGGCGTACGTGCCTGCCGAGATCATGACGGGTCCGATCGCCAGACCATCGAGGCCGTCGGTCAGATTCACTGCATTGGACGTACCGACGATGACGAACGAGGAGAAGAGCACGTAGAGCCACGGTGGAAGCTCGATCGGGTACTTCGAGAACGCGAAGAACGGCGCGGCGAGCCGGTGACGGATCTCGAGCCAATCGCTTGGGAGACCCGCCTCCCCGTAATAGAGCCAGCTACACACGAGGATCGCGGTGCTGAACTGGAGGAGAAGCTTGTATCGACCGGAGAGTCCGCCGGTCGAACGAGTCCGGATCTTCGAGGTATCGTCGATGTAGCCTACGACCCCGTAAGCCACCGTGATCAAGGTCACGACCCAGACCATCGAGTTCGAGGGGTCCGCCCACAGCACGGTGGAGAGGACCAGCGCGAGCAACATGAGGGCGCCGCCCATCGTCGGCGTACCGGCTTTGACCAGATGCGTTTCGGGACCTTCCGCACGGATGACCTGCCCGATCTGCTTCCGCTGCAAGCGGCGAATGAACCAGGGATAGAGCCCAAAGGTCAGCAGGAGCGACGTCATCGTTGCCATGAGGAAACGGAACGGCACGTACCGGAGGACGTTCAGAAACGAGAGTGACTCGTGCGTGTGCAGCGGATAGAGCAAGTAGTAGATCATCGTTGCTCTCCCTCGAGGAGCGGCGCGATCACGCGCTCCATCTCCATCGACCGGGAACCCTTCACTAGAATGACAGCGTTCAGGGGAAGCCGGCCGAAAAGGCCGCCGCATGCGCTCGCATCCTCAAACCAGAGCGTGTCTGTCCCGCGAACGTTGGCTGCCGCGACGGCGTCATGCATCCCCTCTCCACAGCCAGCAAACAGAAATGTGCCGGCGTCGAAGACGAGCTCACCCACCTGTCGATGTGCCTCCCCGCTGCGCGCTCCGAGTTCCTTCATGTCGCCGAGGATGACGACCAGCGGCGCCTCACGCTTCTCGGCGATCGCGCGTGCTGCGTTCAACGCGACTTCGACCGACGCTGGGTTGGCATTGTACGAATCGTCGATGACCAAGCGTCCGTCCTTCCCTGCCAGCGGTTGCATGCGGCCCGGCGAAGGCGCGACGCCTGCAATTCCGCGGGCGGCATCCTCGAGCGTCGATTCCAAACCGAACGAGATCGCGAGCGCGCCCGCGGCATTGAGGACGGCTCCCTCCCCTAGCAAGCGCATCGCGATTTCAACTGCCTGACCGCGAACCTGAAATCGTGCCTGGGTGCCGTCTGCATCGACGTCCCAATCGATGACGCGGACGTCGTTGCCCGCAGCGCGCCCATAGAACAGCTTGCGTTTGGCGCGCACCACCGCCGCGCGCTTCTTGAGTGGCGCATCATCGCCGTAGGCAATAGCCACCCCATCCTGCGGAACTGCTCGCAAGAGCGAGACCTTCTCATCCGCCACCGCTTCCACCGAACCGAGCCCCTCGGTGTGCGACAGGCTCGCACGCGTGACGATGGCGACGTCGGGCGCCGCGATCTCGGCCAAACGCGCGATCTCTCCAGGTTCGCTGGTTCCCATCTCGATGACCGCCGTGTCGACGGTCGTGTCGAGCTGGAAGAGCGTCATGGGAACGCCGATCCGGTTGTTGAGGTTGCCGGTCGTCTTGAGCACCCGGTGTCCCGCCGACCGCAATGCAGCGGCCGCGAGGTCTTTGGTAGTCGTCTTGCCGACGGAGCCAGTGATTCCAACCACCTTCCCGCTCCACGTCTCACGGTGGGCCCTCGCGAGGTCGCCAAGCGCGAGTAGCGTATCGTCGACCTCCACCACGCTCACGTGATCCGGAAGCCGAGTGCCGCGTTCCACGACCACCGCCGTCGCGCCCGCATCCACCGCCTGCGCCGCGAACTCGTGTGCGTCGAATCGCTCGCCGCGTAGCGCTACGAACAAATTGCCAGGCTGGATCGCGCGCGAATCCGTCACGACGCCGCACGCATCTTCCCAAGGGGGACCTCCACTCGTGCCGCGCGTCGCGGAGACAACCGTATCGCGGCGGAACTTCGCCTGGTTGACGGGGATCGGCGTCGCCATCATCCCCCTCCCTTCACGCCAGCGATTGCCGCGCGGGCTTCCTCGCGGTCGTCGAAGTGCGTGCGCTCCGTGCCGATGATCTGATAGGTCTCGTGCCCCTTGCCGGCCAGTAGGACCGTGTCCCCGGCACTAGCCCCGCGGATGGCAGTTTCGATCGCCGCCTTGCGATCGACCAGCGTGCAGTACCCTCGGCTCGCGTTGGGCAGATCCCCGGGCGCGATGCGCGTGCCACCTGCTTGCTTGGCGCCAGCTTCCACTTCGTCGAGGATGCGCTGGGGGTCTTCGCTTCTTGGATTGTCACTCGTCAGAACGCAGAGGTCAGCGCCTTCTACCGCCACGCGACCCATCTCTGGGCGTTTCCCCCGATCGCGGTCGCCGCCTGCGCCAACCACCACGATGAGCCGGTTCGGCGTCACCGCGCGCATCGTTTCTAGGACCCGTCGCAGCGCGTCGGGTGTGTGGGCGTAGTCGACGAGCACAGCGACATCGTCGGAGTGTGCGACGCGCTCGAGCCGACCGGGACTTCCTTCCGCCGACGCCCAAGCCTTCGCAACGGCGTTTAGATCTAAGCCGAGCGCGTGCGCGCAACCGAGCGCGACGAGTATGTTCTCGAGGTTGTGCTCGCCGAGCATGGGGCTGCTGAGCTCGACCGCCCCCGCCGGTGTCTGGACCTCGGCGCGGATCCCGTTGCGCGTTACCGAGTACTCGGTTGCCAGGATCTCGGCTTCGCTTCCCGAACGGCGGGAACAGCGGAGGACTGGGACCGAAACGCGCGTCGCGAGCTCGGCTCCAAACCGGTCATCGACGTGAATGACGGCGTGCCTGGGCCGGAGCTCGGTGAAGAGGCGCGCCTTGGCTTCGGCGTAGCGCTCCATGGTCTCGTGGTAGTCCAGGTGATCGCGCGAGAGGTTCGTGAACGCGGCCACCTCAAAGTCGAGTGCATCGGTCCGATGCATCGAGAGGCCATGACTGGACACCTCGAGCACCAGGTGCGTCGCCCCACCGTCGAGCGCTTGCCGGGCGAAGCGCGAGATGTCGTCACCTTCCGGGGTGGTGTGAAGCGATGGGCGCTCGCCACCCGCGCCCACGAGCCCTGTCGTTCCTACCAGTGCGGGCTTGCCCGATGCGCCTTCGATCGCCTCCTTCAAGAGATACGCCGTCGTCGTCTTGCCGTTGGTACCCGTAATCCCAACGGTGTGCAGGGCGCTGGTAGGCTCGCCGTACACGAGCTCGGCGGCGCGCCCAAGAGCCACGCGCGCGTCCGGTACGGTAATCTGCGGAACGTCATGAGCCAGAGGTTGCTCGGCCATCACGGCAACGGCGCCGCGCGCCAGTGCATCCTGGACGAAGCTGACGCCGTCGTGGGTCTCACCCGGCACCGCAACGAACAGATCTCCGCCCAGCACTTGACGAGAGTCGTGCTGCACACCGCTCACTGCCTGTGTCGCCAAACCTGTGATCCGGCCCCCGACACCGCCGCTCTGTAGTTGCTCGAGTGTCATGTTCTGGCTCTGTTTAGGGGACATGCGGCCCCCGGAGCACCGCCGCTGCGAGCGTCTTGGAACGTGTCTGTGTAGCCGCTGAATCGGCATCGAAACCCCGACGCTCGAGCTGGAGTCGAACCACCGACCCGTGCGAAACCGCCTTGCCCGGGGCGGGTTCTTGCGAGACCACGAGGCCCGAGCCTTGAACTTGCGCGACCAACGACTCCGCGTGCAGGGCAATGACGGCCTGCCGCAACGGGAGCGAGCGCACATCCGGCACCGCGCTCTCGCCCTTTTCGACGGGCTCCTCTTCGGGAGCGGTCTCCGTCTCGACCACGGCGATCTGCTGTTCTTTCTTCTTGGCGAGAACCGCTTGGCGGCCTTCCGGTGTGATCCCCATGTGCCGGAGCGTGACCTCGGCGATGCGGCGGAACACAGGTCCGGCCACGGTCCCGCCGTAGTGGGCAATCACTGGCTCGTCGATCACGACTGAAATCACCACGGAGGGCCGGTCCGCAGGTGCAAAGCCAATGAAAGACGCCAGCCACTTGTCCTTGGCGTAGCCACCATGAACGTAGTCGGCTTTTTGGGCCGTGCCGGTCTTGCCTGCGACGAGATAGCCATCGACCGCCGCTTCCATCGCCGTCCCGCCGGGCTCGGTCACCGCGGTGAGCATCTGTCCCACGAGCTTGGCAACGCGTCGCGGAACCACCTGCCGCCGAACCCGCGGCTTGTTCTCCTCGATAATCGCGCCGTGCCCGTCGGACATGCGGCGCACCAGCATCGGTTGCATCAACCGGCCCCCATTGGCGATGGCGCTCATCGCCGTCGCAAGCTGGACGTTGGTCACGCTCATGCCCTGTCCGAAGGAGACGGCCGCCGTGTCGATCTCGTACCAGCGCCTATAGTGACGGAGGATGCCCGCCGTCTCACCAGGCACACCGAGGCCGGTCGGCTCGCCAAACCCGAAGCGGCGAAACCCCCGATAGAGATCCTTCTTGCCAAGGTCCAGTGCAATTTTCGCAATGCCGATGTTGCTGGAATAGGCGAGGATCTGTGTGGGAGTCAGCCACTCGTAGGGGTGTGCGTCGTGAAGGAGGCGCCCCCCCAATCGCGTCACACCATTCTCGCAGTTGATCGACTGATTGGGTTTGACAGCTCCGGACGCCAAGGCTGCCGCCATGGTGAAGGGTTTGACGGTCGAACCCGGCTCGAAACGGTCGACCACCGCTCGGTTACGACGGTGCGCGATGGGATGCTTGGACGGCTCGTTCGGGTTGAACGGCGGGTAGTTCGCCAGAGCCAAGATCTCGCCGCTCGAAGGATCCATGACCACGACGCTTCCGCCGCGAGCCTCGAACGTACGCACACCCAACGCGAGCTCGCGTTCCGCGATGTGCTGAATCGCCTTGTCGATGGTCAGCACCACGCTCTGCCCTTGGATCGTGCGATCATCTTCCATGTCGTCCGCAAAGACGACGTGACCGCGCCGATCGCGAATCGCCTCGACCCGTCGATCCGAGCCCCGAAGTCGGTCCTCGTAGGCGAGCTCGATGCCCTCGATGCCTCTCCCGTCGATGTCGGCGAACCCGAGCAGATGAGCGGCGAGATGACGGTTCGGGTAGTAGCGGCGAGCCTCGGTCATCAGCTCGATGCCCGGGATGTCGAGCTCTCGAATGCGCGTGGCTTCGTTGGGCGTCACCTGGCGTTCGATCCAGACGAAGTAGCGGTCCGCGGCGAGGCGCTTCGCGAGCCGCTCGTAATCGACGTCGAGGACCTTCGCAATCCGCCTCGCAACGATTTGCGGGTCTTGCTCCATTGCCTTGAGGCGGCGGGGATTGGCGTAGACGCTGTCGACGTCCGCGCTCACGGCGAGCTCCGCCCCGTGCCGGTCGTAGATCGCACCCCGTCGCGGAGAAACCCGAAGGTGGCGGAGGTGCTGATCCTCGGCCATTTCCCGCAGGCGATCGCCGGTCGCGATCTGAACGTGAAACGCCCGAACGATGACGAGCAGCGCCACGCACATCACGCACGCGCCGAGCAGCGCGATCCGAGCCCGAAACCATCGCTGCCGCCGGTTTTTCACCGCACCCTCCCTGCGGCCGCGCGACTCTGCTTCTCCTTCATCGTCACGATGCGGGTCGGCTTCGGCATCTCCATGCCGAGAGTTCCACGCGCAATCGTTTCGACGCGACCGCTCTGCCGTAGCGTCGCCGCCTCGATGGACAGCAAGCGGCGATCTTGAAGAAGCTCGTGTTGCCGTCCGCGCTCCTCGCTCACCTCATACCCGAGACGGACAGTCTCGAATCGGATCGAGAGGTGAACGACGAAAGCCGCAGCCGTTGCGAACACCGCGACACACCACAAGGGTAGAAAGCGGCCCTTCATGCAGCCGCCTCTACACGGCGAGCAGCCCGGAGCTTGGCGCTCCGTGACCTCCGGTTGTTCTCGCGCTCTTCATCGGAAGCGATGATCGGTCGCTTCGTCAACGGCAAAAGATGCTCACTGTCGCGGAACGTGTGCTTCACGATTCGGTCCTCGAGTGAGTGAAAACTGATCACGGCAACGACGCCTCCAACTCGCAGCACGCTTGGCAGCTGTTCCAGCAACGCTTCGAGCTCGGCGAGCTCCTCATTCACCGCGATGCGAAGCCCTTGAAAGGTCTTGGTCGCGGGGTCGATGCGCCCGCGACGAGCTCCGGTTGCTCGATGCACTGCCCGCCGTAGGTCGGCGGTGGTTTCGAGCTCCCCCTCCTCGTACGCCCGCCGTAGCGAGCGTGCGATTTTCCGCGAGCGGTGTTCCTCGCCGTATCGGTAGATCACATTCGCCAGCTCTTCAGCGTCGCAGCGGCCGATCAAATCCAGCGCGCTCTCGCCCTCGGTCGGGTCCATGCGCATGTCGATCGGCCCCTCTTTGGCCAATGAAAAACCGCGCTCTACTTGATCGAGCTGGGCGGAGCTGACTCCGAGATCAGCGATGATGCCGTCGACGTGCTGGATGTCGAGCGAGGTCAGCACCTCCCGAAGCTCACTGATGCGCGCCTTGCGTAACGTCACGCGGTCAGCGAACTCGGCAAGCACCGCCCCTGCAGCTTCGAGGGCGCTCGGGTCGCGATCGGTTCCGACCAAACGGCCATCCGGAGCGCTGCGTTCCAAGATCGCTCGCGCGTGCCCTCCTCCACCGAGCGTCACATCTGCATAGACGCCGCCCGACACAGGCGCGAGCTGTTCGAGAACCTCCTCCAGCAAGACCGAGGTGTGCTCGAACGTGCTCACAGGCCGAGCTCCGCCAACCGTTTGGCGATCCCCAAGCGGCGATCCTCGTCGCTGAGAACGTCCCTTCGCAGATCCTCGAAACTTTGCTTTGCCCAGAGCTCGATGTAGCTCCCCATTCCCGCCCAGAGCGCGTCTCGCTTGAGGCCTGCGTGCTTGCGAAGAGACGCGGGGATCAGAAGCCTGCCAACCTTGTCGACCTCGCATTCGACCGCGCCGGAGACGTAAATTCGCTTGAGGGTGACCACGTCCGCATCGAACTGTGGAAGCTCGGAAAGGCGCTTCTCGAACGTGAGCCATTCCGCCATCGGGTAGGCGACGAGACAGGTGTCCAACCCGGTCGTGAGCACGAGCTTCGAGTCGCCCTGCCCCGCCATCACCTCGCGGAAACGCGAGGGAACGGAGGTGCGGCCCTTGGCATCGATGCTGTGCTCGTAGCGTCCTCGGAACAACCTAACCCTCTCGTGCTAGTTGGCAGCCGGTTGGCACTTGATCCCACAAGTTCCCACCAAGGCTGGAAACTAAGGCCCGAGCTCCACCTGTGTCAACTTCTTTCTGCAAGCCAAGTGATAGAATTCAAAAGGTTTTTTAGGGTGATGTAGGTGCGTATCGGACCGCGGATCGGAGGTGGGAAGTCCACAGCCTATCCCCAAGAACGCACGCGCCCTGCTTCTCCCTTCCTGCGCCCCGCCTTGCGGACGATATTGGCGCTTTAAGCCATAGATAACGCCAGAATCGTCATCTAGGGGCCATGCTACTCTCATGCCCGGTGGATCCGATCGAGGAAGCATGGGCGCGGGTCGAGGCCGACTGGGAGAGCGAGGAGGCCCACCGCCGCTTCGTGGGTCTGTGCGTTGCGCTCGATCGGCTCCCGGATGCCGGCAAACGCTACCGCGAGGTCCGCGAAACAGACCCTTCCCGCCGTGAAGATGCCATCAAGCGAATCGACACCCTGATCTCGCTAGCAACCCAGCAACTCCAAGATACCCGGGTTGGGCCCGTCACCACCCAGCACAAAAGGACGCTGACATGGGCCGCGTTCTTTATCATGTTGGTGTTGATGGGGGCGGGGATCTTGCTCTTGATGCGGGGCTAGCCCCGGTCGTGAGCGGCTCCGCGGCTTGGAATGCAAGTAGATTTCGCCGCTAAAGAATTGACGCTCAAGCTGGTCTACTACGGACCGGCGCTGAGCGGGAAGACGACCAACCTGCGAGCGATTCATTGGCTTGGCACGTCGAACGCGTGTGGTGAGCTCATGACGCTCGAGACGCAAAACGATCGGACGCTGTTCTTCGACATGCTTCCGATCACCGTGAGCTCGCAGAGCGGGCTCACGATTCGATTGAAGCTCTTCACGGTGCCGGGGCAGGTGATGCACAATGCGACGCGGCGACTGGTGCTCCAAGCGACTGACGGTGTCGCGTTCATCGCGGATTCGCAGCGAAGCGAGGCGGACGCCAATCGCGAATCGTTTCTGAACCTCAAGCAGAATCTCGAGGAGACCGGGATCGACCCGGGGCGCATCCCGATCATCATTCAGTTCAACAAACGCGACATGGAGGACGTCCGAACGGACGAGGAGCTGGAAGCAATCGCAAAGCAAAGTCGAGAGTCGATTTACAAGGCCGTTGCGACGCGAGGCTACGGCGTCATGCAGACGCTCCGCGGATTGATTCGCGAAACCTGGGATAAGCTCGAGGAGGAACATCAACTCGAGAATAAATTTGGGATCAGCCCGGTCCGGTTCATGAACGAGATTGAATTGAAGCTGAGACAGAATCCGGGGCGACGGGAGCGATGATGCAGGACGACACCCGCGCTGCGGACATCATGATGGGCGACGTCGTTCGCCTGGAAGACGTGCTGAGCCGCGACTCGGTGACGTCGGTGGCCAAGTCATTCTACGCGTTGTTTGGGCTCCCCGTTCGCGTGATTTCCCATGAGGGCGACCTTCTCGCAGACGTGCATCGCGAGCGACCGCTCTGCAACTACGTCAACACGCTGAGCAACGGCGAACGCGAGTGCGCGAACACCGTCGGCCTCGTTCGGGACTTGGAGCCGACGGGGGAGACCATCGTCCACCCTTGCTTCACGGGCGCCGTCTATCGAATCGCGCCCCTCACCTACCAGGGCCGTCCTATCGGCCGCCTCATCGTGGGTCCCTACGTACCTGCCGAGACTCAGCGACCGCCTGCTTCGCTCGCGTCCATCGATCAGGCAGCCGATCTCCCCACTCTCCTTGGTCACTTCGACCAAATGCCGCGAGTGCGCGAAGACATCGCCGAAGAGCTTTGCGCGCACCTCAGGGGGGTGGTCGAGCTGCTCGTGTTCTCGGGCCATCGCGCTCAACTCGCCTCGACGATGCAGGTCGCAAGCGTGCGCGAAAACTACCGAGAGCTCGCCGAGAAGAACGAAGCGCTGAAGAGCTCGTACGACGAGCTGAAACAACTCGACCAACTCAAGTCCACGTTTCTGGCCACAGTGAGCCACGAGCTCCGAACTCCGCTCACGTCGATCATCGGCTACACCGAGATGCTCGAAAGCGGCGCCGCAGGCGCGCTGAGCGATGGCCAGGCGGAATTCCTGAAAACGATTCGCAGCAAGGCGGACCAATTGCTTGGCTTGATCAGCAGCCTACTCGACCTCGGCCGCCTCGAAGCCAAGAGCCTCGATCTCCAGTACGAAGCGGTCGACCCACGTGCACTGCTCTCCGACGTGGGATCGACGATCGTTCCCAATGCCAACCGTCGCAATGTTGCGCTCGACATTCAGGTCGCCGACGGCACGGCGAAGATCTGGGGAGACCCGGTTCGGCTCCAACAAATCGTGCTCAACCTCGCTGACAATGCATTGAAGTTCACCCGCGAAGGCGGCGATGTCGTCCTCCGTGCGGAGCCGGGCGAAATCGACGCGGCAGGCCCAGCCGGCCTTGGGGCGGCGTTGTTCGCGGCAAGCCGGCCTGCCGTAGTTCTGACCGTGCGCGACACCGGCATGGGCATCCCTGAAGATAACCTCTCGAGGATTTTCGATGCGTTCTACCAAATCGATGCAGGGACCACGCGGGCCCATGGAGGAGCCGGCCTCGGACTGTCGATCGTCAAGCAGCTCGTCGACGGCCATGACGGAAGGATCGAGGTGACCAGCGCGCTTGGCGAGGGCACAATCTTCACTGTGACGCTTCCCGCCGCCGACGCCCATGCATGACGAGTTCGCCAAGATCGACTGGCTGAAAGCCCGCTTCGAGCTCGACGGCGACTCGAAGAAAGTAGTCGTCGGCATCGGAGACGACGCTGCGGTGATCGATTTTGGCAACCGGCCAACCATCATCACGGTCGACACCCAAGTGGAACGCATCCATTTCCGGCGTGACCTGATCTCCTGCCGCGACCTCGGATACCGGGCGATGGTCGCGGCAGTGAGCGACATTTGGGCGATGGCCGCGATGCCGAGCGCCTCCGTGGTCGCCCTCACGCTCGACTCGGACTTCCCGGACGAACAGTTTCGCGAGTTGATCGAAGGCCTCGCCGAAGCCGCCCGCAAGACCGGAGCCCAGGTCGTCGGTGGCAACCTGAGCCAGGGCCCATCCTTGTCGGTGACGACGACTGTGTTTGGCTTGCCTATCGCCACGTCGGTCACCCGAAGCGGCGCGAGGCCTGGGGATTCCGTCTATGTGACGGGAACGCTAGGCTCAGCAGCGCTCGGCCTCGCGGTTCTTCAAACCAGCGAAGCCGATCTCGCCCACGCGGCGAGCTTCGTCGAGCGTTGGAGACGGCCGCCCACGCACGGGCACGTTGCAAGCGCAATGGCCGCCCTCGCGACCGCCGCGGTCGATGTCTCGGATGGCTGCCTGCAAGACCTCGCGCACGTATGCGTCGCCTCAGACGTGGGCGCGACGCTGCACGCCAGCGCAATCCCGACGGCACCCGGCTACGAGACGGCATGCAAAGCGCTCGACATCGACCCGGTCGCGCTCGCCCTAACCGGCGGCGAAGACTACGAGCTGATTTTCACCGCACCGGAATCCCCCGAAGCCGCTGCCTTAGGCACGAAGATCGGAGTGGTCACCGAAGGCTCCCTCGTTCGGGTCGTCGACCAAGCCGGTGAAGCGATCGCACTCGACCAAACCGGGTTCCGTCACTTCTCGTAAAGCCATGCTGCGCGGCGCGCATCGTCGAACTTGGCCGCTCCGCGCGCTTCCTCTGCAAGCAGGTCGTCGAGCGGCGCGCCCTCATCAACCGCAGTTCGAAACTCTGGACCGCCGGTGAGAAGGTCGATCGCAGGACGATCGGACACGAACTCGTAGGCCTCTGTCCGCCAACGCTCGTCGGCAGGAATCGATGGCAGCACGGCAGCGAGCATCCGAAGATAGGTCTCGCAGGGCCGAAACACCCAAGGGTCGGTGACGTGCACTTGCACGCCGGAGCAGCCTCGGCCTGCATGCTTGTGAAATGTGGGTGTGAGCTCGACGGGCCGCAGCGTGACTCCATGAAGGTCGAGCTCCAACAGGGGGCCGATGTCGAGCCCGGGCGCGCCCCAGAGCTCGAACGGACGAGTCGTTCCTCGCCCTTCGGAGAGCTTGGTGCCTTCCACCAGGCATCCACCCGGATACACCAGCGCGGTGTCTGGCGTCGGCATGTTGGGCGACGGCATCACCCAGGGAAGACCGGTGTCCTTCCATTCCATCGAACGAGTCCAGCCATCCATGGAGACGAGCTGCAAAACGTCGCGGTCGATGCGCTCGCTGTCGCAGACCCAACACATGAGCTCCGCGATCGTCAACCCGTGCCGAACGGCGACCGGATACAGCCCCACGAACGAGAGATAACCTTGTCGCTGTGGCGCGCCCTCGACGCGCGCGCCGCCCAGAGGATTGGGGCGATCGAGGATCACCACGTCAGTCCCAACGGCGGCAGCGGCTTTCATCGTAAGCGCGGCGGTCCACACATACGTGTAGTAGCGGGACCCCACGTCCTGCAGATCGATGACGACCGCATCCAAGCCCCGCAGCCATTCCGGCTTCGGGCTCAAGTCTTCCGCATCGTCCCCATAGAGCGAGTAGACCGGAACCTCGGCCGCGTCGTGCGTCCCGACGCCGACCATGTCTTGCGCGGCGCCCGCGAACCCATGCTCGGGGCCGAAAAGCGCGGAAACGCGAGCCCCTGCCTGCTGGAGGACCGAAGCGGCCGAGCGGAGCGACCGATCGACGCTGGCCGCGTGCGCCAGCAAACCTACGTTTCGTCCCGCGACCAGGCGAACCGCTTCCGAATCACCCTCAGCGATACGGTCGAGGCCTGTGCGAACGCCGGTCAATCGGCCTCGCCTACGGCGGGCGCCTCGGTTGTCTCGCCTGCGAGGAGATAGAGGAGCGCCATTCGTACGGCGACGCCAGCTTCGACCTGCTCGAGAACGACGCTGCGTTCGCCGTCGGCAATGACGTTTTCGATCTCGATGCCGCGGTTCATTGGCCCGGGATGCATGACGATGGCATCCGGTTTGGCGTACTGAATGGTCGCCGGTCCGATCCCAAACGTACGCGCGTACTCGCGCAGGCTCGGCAAGAGCGCACCCGCGAGGCGCTCTTGCTGGATGCGGAGCACCATCACCACGTCGGCGCCTTCGAGCCCTTCTTCGAGCCGATCGAACACTCGCACGCCGAGCGAATCGACAGCAGGCGGTAGCAAGGTTCGTGGGCCGACCACCCTGACCTCGCATCCAAACAAATTCAACAGATGCGCGTTGGATCGAGCGACACGTGAGTGTGCGATGTCGCCGACGATGGTGATGACTAGGTTCTCGAGCGTTCCCTTCTCACGCCGGATGGTGAACGCGTCGAGCAGCGCCTGTGTCGGATGTGCGTGCATGCCATCGCCCGCATTGATGACGCTGCAGTCGATTTTGGAGGCGACGTAGCCCGCCGCACCGGACGCGTTGTGTCGAATGACGATCACATCGGGGTGCATGGCCTCGAGCGTTCGGCAAGTATCCTGAAGGGTTTCGCCCTTCTTCACGCTCGAGGCGGACACGCTCATGTTGATGACATCGGCGCTCAAGCGCTTGGCCGCGAGCTCAAAGGACGTTCGGGTCCGTGTCGATGCCTCGTAGAACAGGTTGATGACGGTCTTACCGCGAAGCGTCGGCACTTTGCGCACTGGGCGGCGGGACACTTGAAGAAACACCTCAGACGTATCGAGAATGCGTTCGACGTCGGCGCGAGTGAGCCCTTCGATGTCCAGAAGGCTCCGGTGAGCAAACGCCTCCATCACTCGTCCCCGGTGATGACGGCGCGATCGGGTCCGGCCGCGTCGATCCACACGTCGAGGCGCGCGCCCGGTTCCATTTCGATGGTGCGGCCGATGAAATCCGGCGCGATGGGAAGCTCGCGGCCACCGCGGTCGCAAAGCGCCGCAAACCAAATCCGTGCAGGGCGTCCGTGATCTTGGAGACACTCGATGGCGGCACGCACCGTGCGCCCCGTATGAAGGACATCATCGACGAGCACGACGTGCCGGCCACGCACGTCGAACGGGATGTCACTCGGCCCGATCTTGGGATTGGGCAGCGCGGTGGCAGCGTCGTCGCGGTAGAGCGAGATGTCGACCGTCCCTACCGGAGGAGGCCTGCCCTCGACCTTCGCAATCTCGTCTGCGATGCGCTTCGATAGCGCGACGCCGCCGCGGCGAATGCCGACGAGGGTCAGGTCTTCGATGCCCGAGGTCGCCTCCAGAATCGCGACCGCAATGCGTCGAACGCTCCGTTGGATGGCGTCCGCATCGAGTACGACCTTCTGGGTTCGAGCCACGTTCGGCGGAGTGTGTGTGAAAACACCCGGCCCTTCAAGGCTAGGCGACCGAGAGGCCTCCATCGATGGTGACCAGGCTACCCGTCTGCCAAGTCTGATCGAGCAGGCTGATGATGACAGCAGCGACTTCTTCGGGTTTTCCGAGCCGTCCAAGCGGGTGCAAGGCTGCCAGCGACTCGAGCTGAGATTCCACGCGCTGCTCGATCTCTGCGGTGCTGAGCGACTCGCCTGGGCGTAATCGCGGGATGCGCAGCATGTCGGTGTCCACTCCGCCCGGCAGCACGGCGTTCACCCGCACGCCGGCCGGCGCGAGCTCGAGGGCGAGGCCCTTGGTGAGGGTATTGAGAGCAGCCTTGGTGGCTGCGTAGACCGCGGTGTTCTGCGCCACGTGCTCGGACAGCGTGCTCGACACATTGACGATGGCCCCACCCCGGCCGCGAAGATGCTCGGCAACCGCCTGCGACAACAGGAGCGGCGCAATGAAGTTCACGCGAAGTTGTGCCTCGATCGATTGGAGGTCGATGGTGCCGACGGGCTCGTAACGGGCGATCCCAGCGCAGTTCACCAAGCCGTCGACTGATCCAAACGCATCGATGGCGCGCTGCGCGGCGTCGGGGACGCTGGCCACGTCCTGGAGGTCCGCGGCCACGGTTCGAATGCGATCCGGCGCAGACGCTTCGAGCGCACTCAAGCCTTCCTCGCTGCGCGCGATCGCGACGACCTTCCCCCCGCATCCGAGGATCGCGTCGACGGTGGCACGTCCGATGCCGCGGGTCGCGCCCGTGATGATCACCGTGCCTCGTGAAACCGGCATCTCAACCCAAGCCCGCGATGGGGCCCCATGGTGGCTCGGCGGGAACGTCGGCCGGCTCTCCGGCGACCTCGATTTCGTCCTCGGGGATGAAACGCGGCAAGTCGACGCAGAGGATCGTTTGGTGCCGCTCGGTTGGGTTCATGTACGTGTGTGCGGCGCCCCTCGGCCAGCGGTGCACCGTCCCGGGCGCGCAGGGCTGCCCCTGACAGACCAACCCGTCGCCCAAAACCATCTCGGACTCCCGCATCTGCTCATGCACGTGAAGCGGAATGCTCTTGCCCGGTGCAACGTTCAGGCGATAGATGCCGGCACCCTTGGTCTCGTAGATCACGTCGACCGTACCGAAGGGCTTGCTCTCGACCTCGAAATCGCACCACGAGGCCGCGCGCTCGATCTCGAGCGAAGGAACCGCGAACCCCCGAAGCGCACCCGGCTTGGTGAGACGGACGACGACCGAGTCCACCTGGGCGCGGCGTTCATCGGGCGCGGGAGGGGCCAGAATGTACCGCGCCACTACGTGCCCGGCGGTTTCGAGGAGGCGGAAGCGACAACTACGCAAGAGGAACACCAGTTGCGACGCGGTGGCGGCGTAGTCGATCGTGGACCGCAGACTCTCTTTGACAGCGGACGTTTCGGTTTGGAGGCGCATCTCGACGTCGACACGGAGTGGCTGCGAGGCGTTGCGCTCATGCGGGTATACGCCGACGACGCAGTCGACCATCAGCTCCTCGATGCGCAACACATCCATACGCCCAAGGCTATCCCATTTCGAGACTTCTGCTAGAGTCGCGCTGCTCATGAGCCCGCCCGATTCCAATCCCATGAACGACATCGCGGAGGTCGCTGCCTTTCGGCCCGTTCCGCGTACCGGCGTCATTTACGTCACGGTCGAGGCCCAGAAGCGCGGTTTCAGCCTCGACGCGCCAGGCTGGTGCAATCTCGGACAGGGCCAGCCAGACACTGGGAGTCTTCCAGGCGCACCAGAGCGGGTGACCCGCATCGAAGTCCAGTCGAGCGACCTCGACTACGCCCCAGTAGCCGGCGTGTGGGAGCTCCGCGAAGCAGTGGCTGGGCTCTACAACAAGCTGTTCCGCCGTGGGATGAAGTCACAGTACTCGGCCGAGAACGTCTGCATCGCAGGCGGAGGCCGCGTGGCGGTCATGCGCGCATGTGCTGCGATCGCGCCCATCCACCTCGGGCACTTTCTCCCGGACTACACCGCTTATGAAGAGCTGCTCGACGTGTTCCGGCGGTTCTTGCCGATCCCGATCCTGCTCGACCCGAAGCACGCGTACGAGTTCACCCGCCAAGAGCTCGAGGACGAAATCCTCGGCCGGGGCTTGAGCGCGATCTTGGCCAGCAACCCGTGCAACCCCACGGGGAAGGTCGTCCAAGGAGACGCACTTGCGAGTTGGGTTGAGACTGCGCGTGATTTGAACTGCGCCCTTCTGCTCGATGAGTTCTATTCGCACTACGTGTGGACGAAAGAGCCATCGATCGTCAGCGCGGCGCGATACGTCGAGGACGTCGACACCGATCCCATCGTCGTGTTTGACGGGCTCACGAAGAACTGGCGGTACCCCGGCTTCCGCGTGAGCTGGATTGTCGGCCCGAAGCGGGTCATCGAGTCGGCCGCGAGTGCGGGCTCGTTTCTCGATGGCGGCGGGGTCGCACCGATGCAACGTGCCGCGATCGACCTCGTGCAGGAAGAGCCGACACTCGCTGAGGCGAAGTCCGTTCACATCGAGTTCAAGAAGAAGCGGGACTTTCTCGTGGAGAGTCTGAAAGACATCGGCGTGCGGTTCGACCTCGAGCCCCAGGGCACCTTCTACGCCTGGGGAGATCTGAGCGGACTGCCTCCTTCACTTCGCAGCAGCGACGACTTCTTCCGTGCCGCTCTCGATCGGCAGGTGATCTGCGTGCCGGGTCACTTCTTCGACGTGAACCCAGGCAAGCGCCGAACCGGACGGCCCTCCCGGTTCGTCGAGCACATGCGGTTCTCTTTTGGGCCACCCATGCCTGTCCTCGAAGAGGCCATGGATCGGCTCCGCGCCATGGTGGCGGACGCCAAGTAGGCGCGGCCTCAAGTAGCCGAAACCAGATCGGAATTCGCCGCCAGCGCGCCGTTTTCTTCCGTTTTCTCGCGTGTGTAGGTGATCATACTACATATGACGACATCTGCAGCGGTCGCGGCGAGGATCGAGCAACAGCCACGGGAGGCAGCCCCCTTTGTGAAGTGGGTCGGGGGCAAGGGCCGATTGCTGAGCCAGCTGCGACCGCTGCTCCCTTCAGGGGTAGAGCACATGCGCCACGTCGAGCCATTCGTCGGCGGCGGCGCGCTCTTTTTTTCGCGCCACCCAGGGCGAGCGCTACTGACGGACATCAACCCGACCCTCGTCGCCGCGTACTCCGCAATTCGTGACGACGTGGAAGAGGTGATCACGGCCTTGCGCGGACTTGCCGGCCGTCACTCGAAAGAGAGCTACTACCAGGTTCGCGAACGCTACAACCAGGGCCGGCGCCTTTCCAGCACGAAGCGGGCGGCGATGTTCATCTACCTCAACAAGACCTGCTTCAACGGATTGCACCGGGTCAATCGCAAAGGCGAGTTCAATGTGCCCATGGGGTCATACAAGAACCCGCGCATCTTGAACGAGGACGGCCTCCACGCAGCGAGCCGCGCCCTGAAAGACGCCCAACTGAAGTGCGCACCGTTCGATGCGCTCCTCGAAAACACGAAGCCAGGCGACTTCGTCTACTTCGACCCGCCCTACGTGCCCGTCTCACAAACCGCGAGCTTCACATCCTACGCCCGCGACGGCTTCTCCCAAGAAGACCAAACACGCCTGCGCGACGTCTACAAGGCCCTCGATCGCCGAGGCTGCAAGCTCATGCTCTCCAACAGCGACGTCCCCTTCATCCGCACCCTCTACCGCGACTTCAACATCGAAACCGTAGCCGCCCCCCGAGCAATCAACTGCGACGCCACCAAACGCGGCAAAGTAAGCGAACTAATAATCCGCAACTACACGTAAAAGGGGACGGTCCCCTTTCACGAAGGGTTAACGCTTCTATAAAGGGGTCTGACCCCTTTTTCTTGCGAAGGCGGGGAGGCCCCAGGCTGCGGTGGCTGCGGCGACGGGGGCGAAGACCGCGGCTATGACAGCGAGGGCGATGTGTAGGGTGTTGTCTCCGCCTAGGGCGTGGGTGGTGAGTGCGCCGACCAGGGGTGGGCCTAGGCCCAGGCCGAAGAGGTTGGCGGCGAACAGAAGGAGCGCGGATGCTAGCGCGCGCATTTCGTTGGGTGTCGAGATTTGGAGGGCGGCGATCGCTGGGCCGAAGTAACTGCTCATCAGGAACAGGATCGGCACTGCCATCCAGAGGGCTCCCTGCTGGGTCGGCATCAGAGGTCCGAGGATGCCCGGCACGATCCACAAAAGCGCTGCCAGCAGCACGACGCGCATGTTGGCATCCGCGTATCGATGACTCAGACGTTCGGCCAAGAGTCCGCCGGTCAGCGCGCCCACACTCCCGGCAATGATGAAGATCCAACCGAACTTGGGCCCAACCTGGCTGGCCTCCGCGCCGAAGTTGCGGATCAGCATCTCGACGTACCAGGTGATCGTCCCGTACCCGAGCACCGACAACATCGAGACGCTTCCAATGATCGAGCCGTAGAGCCGCGCGTGCGCACGGAAGTATCGGAGCACCTCGCGTACGGGCGCACCCTCCCCTTCGGCACGGCCCCTGCCTCGGCGCTTCGGCTCGCGAATCGTCCAGACCAGAGCTCCGACCAAGAACCCCGGAAGCCCCACCAAGATGAAGGTGAGCTGCCAGGGTTCTAGAGATCCGACGAGTGGCAGCGACCAGTCGGTATCGCCCACCGCGCCCAATACCCAGCCGCCAATCATGTAGGCC
>JBGUEF010000016.1:0-22434 GCA_041821485.1 Deltaproteobacteria bacterium | reverse complement strand
ACCTTGTCCGACGCGATTCTTCGGGTTTCCATCCCGGTTGGGGTCGCGTACGGCTCCGACACGGACCGGGTGATCGAGGTACTGAGCCAGGTGGCTCGTGAGTCGAGGCGTGTCCTCCGGGATCCCCCCCCTCAGGTGTTGTTTCTCAGTTTCGGGGACAGCTCGCTTTCGTTCGAACTGCGGGTGTTCGTTCGCAACGCCGAGCAGTTGTTCCCTGTTCGGCACGACCTCCACATGAGCATCGACAAAGCGTTCAGAGAAGCCGGGATCGAGATCGCGTTCCCACAGCGGGACCTACACCTACGATCGATGCCGGCCGACTGGCGCGGGCCGCGCGGCGGTCCCGAGTGAGCCGCACCCCGGGATGGCTCACTGCAGGCTGTAGTTGACCATCATCGATTGACCGCCGCGGCGGATCGACAAGGTGAACTTGTCAGCCGTTCTCAAGGTCGTGTACGCGCCCAGTGCTGCGTCTGGGCTGCTCAAGGACTGGCCGTTGACGCCTTCGAGGATATCGCCGTTCTGGATTCCGAGCTTGGTCAATAGGGTGCCTGGCCGAATCCCCCTGATCTCCATGCCGACCGACTGGCCATTCTCCACCTTGGGTGCGACCGCAGCGATGCCGATGATCTTGCCCGCATTGTCGAGCACCTTGTTGAGCATCGACCGAGAGATGTTGTAGTTGGTGTCGTTCACCTTCTCGATGCCCTCGGCGATCTCTTCTTCGGTCAGACCAGCGTTCCGGTCTGCGAGCGGGCCCGATTTCCGAGGCTTCTTCTCCTTCTTCCGGGCCGCTGGTTTCGGCGCGGGCCTGGCAGCGGCACCCTCGACTTCAAACATCGCTAGCCGACAAAGGCCGCTCGTGCTCTGAAGCACCACAGCGTCGGAATGAATCGCGCGGATCCTGGAGCCCTCGACGTCCGTACCGCCTCGGTGGAGCCCCGCTTTCTTGTCCGTACCGACGATCGCGGCGAGCGAGCCCTCGAGGTCGCCGGGAAGCACGACCGTGCCAATGAGTCGCATGGCTCCTTTGCAGGGCGTTTCAACGTCTCCCGCGGGAAGGTCCTCCAAAGTCAGCTCGGGGTTCTCGATGGGCGCCTCGGACAGGTCGCCCAGGGCGGAGTCGAAGATGTTTCGCTTCAAGATGATGCCGGGATCCCGTTTACGCTGGCCCCCTGCGGTCGCGATGGCTCTCCTCGATGGTGGCGGGGTTGCATCCGCTTCGGCGTTCAGGACCTTGGCAGCAAAAAGGGCTGTCGCGCCCTGAGCGACGAAAAACGCACACACCGCGAGCGTCGTCAGCAAGAGCACGTTCCTGAATCGGTTGTTTGCTGCGGTCGCCATGGACTTCAAAGCTTAGCCTACAATCGGCCTGGTCAATCGGTTATAGTCCCGCGCCCCGATGACGAGAATCAAGCTGTTTTTCCGCCGAGTCGTTCTAGATTCCTGGCGAGACGCGGACGCGCAGGCGGACACCGCGGGTGCCGAGGAGCTGGACTTCCGGCCGATCGTCATCCTCGTCACCACTGCTGTTACGCTCACCTTGGCCCGATACTTCGGCGGCAACGCGACCTTCTCCGAGCTCGTCCCGTATGACTCGAAGGTCTACAGCCGCGACGAGTGGGACCTGCTCGCGAGGGCCTGGTGGTCGGGCTTTCGCATCGTGACCTACGTGGTGATCCCCATGCTTACCATCGTGTTGATGCCCGGAGAGCGCATTCGCGATTACTACATCTCGTTTCGAGGCTTCGGACGGCATCTCTGGATCTACATCGGGCTCTATCTCCTCGTTCTGCCATTCGTGGTGTTCGTGTCGACGCAAGATCAGTTTCTGGGAACGTACCCGTTCTACAAGTACGCCAACCAGTCGCTCGGTCACTTCCTCCGGTGGCAAGTGTTGTACGCCGCGCAGTTCCTCGCTCTGGAGTTCTTCTTCCGCGGCTACATGCTTCAAGGCCTCCGCCACAAGTTCGGCTATGGCGCGATCTTCGTCATGGTCGTGCCCTACTGCATGATCCATTACCCAAAGCCTCTCCCCGAAACCCTCGGCGCAATCCTGGCGGGCGTTGCGCTCGGGACTCTAGCGATGCGCACCCGCTCGATCTGGGGCGGCGTCCTCATCCACGTCGGCGTGGCCCTCACGATGGACTGGCTTGCAGTCGCCCAATGTCCGCCCCCCGGCGAAGGCCCCTGCCGCTCCCGTTAACCCCCCGAAAAAGGGGACAGTCCCCTTTTTCGAAGGGTTAATCTTCGAGAGTAATCGCGTTGGTCGGGCAGTACTTCACCGCGAGCTCGACCTGCTCACGGAGCTCTTCGGGAGGTTCTTCCTGCAGGATGTTGAGGAACCCTTTGTCGTCCACCTTGAAGACCTCGGGCGCCTCGCCCATGCAGTTGGCGTGACCCTGGCAGAGATCGAAATCTACTTTGATTCGCATCGGCATTTTCCCTCGTAAAAGATCGACGAAATCCTGATATACGAAAGCTGATGACGGCACCAGCACAAACCACCGCTACGCCTCTCACCACGGGTGGGCTCGAGAGGCCTCCCAAGCTCAAGGGTGGACTTCCCTTGATCGGTCACACGATGGCGTTCGTGAAGGACACGATTGGCTTGCTCCAGAAGACGTACGACGAGTGCGGTCGCGTCGGGCGGTTCAAGCTGTTCGGCAAAGACATGATTCTCTTCACCGGCCCCGAGGCGCACGAAGCCTTGTTTCGGCAACCCGATGAAGTGCTCAGCCCCAACGCGGCGTACAAGATGATGGTTCCCGTGTTTGGCGAAGGCGTCGCGTACGGCGCCGAGCCCGCGAAGATGGCAGAGCAAATGCACATGCTCTACCCGGCGCTTCGCAACAACCGCATGCGGACGTACACGGAGATCGTCGCGCGGGAGACGCAGGATACGATCGCGGAATGGGGCGACGAGGGAGAAATCGAGGCGGGCGAGTTCTTCGGTATGCTCACGAACTTCACCTCGAGCAGCTGCTTGCTCGGCAAAGAGTTTCGCAACGAGATGAACGAGGAGTTTTCCAAGGTCTACTACGACCTGGAGCGCGGCATCGTCGCCTGGGGCTACATCCATCCGTACTTGCCGATTCCGGCGTTTCGTCGGCGGGATAGAGCGCGCGCGCGTCTCGGTGGCATGGTTGCGGAGATCGTCGAGAAGCGAAAACAGTCCGGGTACCACGGCGAAGATTTTCTTCAGACGCTCATGGACGCTGAGTACTCCGACGGCAGCAAGCTCAGCGACCACGAGATCACCGGGATGCTCGTGGCCGCAATGTTTGCCGGGCATCACACCAGCTCCGTCACGACCGCCTGGACCCTGATTGAGCTACTGCAACACCCGCGATTTCTTGGGGAAGTTCGCAGCGAGATCCGCGCGCGCTATGCCGACGCGGAGGACTACTCGTTCGAGTCGCTACGCGACCTCGAAAAGACCGAAGGCGCTGTGAAAGAGGCGTTACGCATCCACCCACCGCTGTTCATCCTGCTCCGGGCCGCCCTCGAGGACTGCGAGATTCTCGGATACCAGGTCAAGAAGGGCAACTGGGTGGCGGTTTCGCCGATGGTTGCGCATCGCGACCCCGACGTTTTCGAGAACCCACTCGAGTTCGACCCGGACCGCTACGGCCCGGGCCGCGAAGAAGATAAGCGCCCGTTCGCCTACATCGCTTTCGGCGGAGGGCGACACAAGTGCATGGGCAATGCGTTCGCGATCTTACAGATCAAAACGATCATGGCCGTCCTTCTCAATCGCTACGACTTCGAGCTGGCAGGTGATTCGATCGAAACCGACTTCCAAGGCCTAGTTCTGGGACCCAAACCGCCTATTCGTATTCGCTACCGCCGACGAGGAGCAGCCGATGCCCGCCTTTCCGCGTGAAGAGCTCGAAGAGATGATGGAGCGGTGGCTCGAAGCCAACCGCAATGCTGAACGAGAGGGTGATTGGAGCACATACCTCGGGGCGCACTACACCGATGACGCCGTGTACCGTTGGAACGTCGGTCCGAATGAAGAGTTCTGGGCCCGCGGGCTCGAGGAGATCAGGGAAGTTGCGCTCGGCTACCACATGAAGGGCTTCGAAGATTGGGTATACCCCTACGAGACGGTGCTCATCGATGAAAAGCAAGGGCAAGTGGTGGGGTTCTGGAGGCAGGTCGCGCCCTTCAAGCGTGCCGATGGGAGCGACTACGAAATCGCTGGCGTTGGAGGCACCTGGTTCAAGTATGCAGGTGACTTCAAGTGGAGCTGGCAGCGTGACTTCTTCGACTTCGGCAATGCCAAGGCGATCTTCATCGAGCTCGCTGGCGCGGGCCATCTGAATCCGACAATTCGCCAAAAGATCCACCAGCAGGCCAAAGCCGGTGCCCAGCTCTTGCCCGGGCACGAACCGCTTCGTCCGGCGCCGGGCAAGCTCGAGAAGCTCAGGAACCTACGAGCGATGATCCGTATCGCCCTCTTTGGCTGAGCACGATGCCGACCGACCGCACTCCGCGCTGGTTCTCGGAGAACCCGAGCAAAGCGTGGGGCGAGAAGTTCTTTCTCGCCTACTCGCCGGTCTGGATGACGATGATGGGGCTCGTGATGGGGCTCGGTGTCACCGCTCGGATAGGCGAGTGGGGGTTCTTGGCGATCGGGTTGGCTGCGGCACTTCCATTGGTGCTGGTCCCCGCCCTGATCCGCGACGAGAGGCCCATCGGCCGACGCTGGTACCAAACGTACTGGTTCAAAGCGAACCTCTACATCGCGATCTTCAACTTCGCCGCGAACTACTTTGGCAGCGAGTACTTCTTCGACATTCTCGGGATGGTCTACGACTACCCGCTGCTCGAGCTGAATTTCGACTCGACGCTGGTCGGGTCGGGGGAGCAACGTGTCCCACTCATCATGTACCTGCTCACGCAGGCCTACTTCGTCACCTATCATACGACCGCGGTCATCGTGCTCCGGCGAATCCGTACCTCCCGGATTCCGATTGGCAGAATGCTCTGGCCAGTTCTGGTCCTGATCGTCGCGTACTTCTGGGCCTGGATGGAAACCAAGGCGATGGCGAACCCCTGGATCGAGAGCCAGTTCTACTACAAGGACATGGAGCGCATGCTCACCTACGGCTCGCTCTTCTACTCGCTATACTTCGTGGCGAGCTTCCCGATCTTCTATCGTCTCGACGAAGAGCGCGACGCGAATTGGAGCTTGCCGATCACGGCGGCGGCAGCGTGCACCGCGAGTATGATCATGATGTTCCTGCTGGATTTCGCGGCGGCGATCTTCGGGCCCCTGACATGACGCGATTACTGCGCTACGCACAGCCCAGGTAATGTCTGACAAGATCGAGATCAAGGGCGTGTACCAGCCGCGGTTCGAACCGGTTGCAGAGCACCTGCGCAAGCAAATCAACTACTACGGCGGTGGCGCGGCTGCGGCGGTGTTCTTGGAAGGCAAACCCGTCGTCGACATTTGGGCCGGCCCGGCTCGCAAAGACGGCACGCCCTGGCAGCAAGACACCATGTCCATTTGTTACTCGGGCACCAAGGGGATCGCTGCGACCGCAATCCATATGCTCGCGACCGATGGCCTGATCGACTACGAAGCGCACGTTGCCGACTACTGGCCCGAGTTCGGCTGCAACGGCAAAGAGCAGATCACAGTTCGACAGTTGCTGTCTCATCAGGCGGGCCTCCACAAGGTCGCGCACCTCGTCGACAAGCTCACCGACATCCTCGATTGGGATCTGATCGTGTCCCGCATCGCCAAGACGGAGCCGGACTTCCATCCAGGCACTGCCAACGCCTACCAGGCCGTCACGTTTGGCTGGCTGGTCGGGGAGCTGATTCATCGAGTATCGGGCTTGACGGTCCCCGAGTTCGTCGAACAGCGAATCGTCGAGCCCCTGAAGCTCGACGGCTTGTACATCGGCAACACCGACACGCAGATGCACCGCATCCCCGATTTCAAAGGGCTGCCCGAGCTCCAGCGAGATGGCGCCAAGCCACTGTCCACGGACTACCGCGTCCCCTTTTGGGTTCGACCGAAGCAGATGCGGGACCTCTGGAGCCGCGGCCTCACGCTTGGGCACGCCAAGGAGCTCTACTCACATCCCGCGTTCTGGAAGGCGTGCCTGCCTGCGATGAACGGGGTCGCGACGGCACGTTCGCTGGCGAAGATGTATGCCGCCCTTTCCATGGGCGGTGAGCTCGACGGCGTGCGTTTGGTTTCAGAGGAGAACGTCCGGAAATCGGCTGAAGTTCAGACGAAGCGCGCGGACAAAGTCACGATCTACCCGCTTCACTGGAAGCTCGGATACCACCGTAGCGACGCATTCTTGATGGATGTTCCCGAAGCCTTCGGGCATTTCGGTTTGGGCGGCGCTGGAGGATGGGCCAACCCGGAGCTGAAGCTGTCGTTCGGCCTCGTCCACAGCGGTTTCCCGATGTCGATCGTCGGGCAGACACGAACGGTGATGATGACCGCGGCGGTCTATGAATCGCTCGGCATCTACAAGGGTGTCTGCCACACACTGCGGCATGGACCGATTGTCGATCTGGTACCGAAGCACTCTTAGCGAACAGCTCCTGGGGGATATGCATGACTGAGAAGGTAGGCGTCATCGGAGGTGGCATTGCTGGCGTCGGAGCGGCTTGGTCGCTTCACCGCGCTGGTTACGAAGTCGAGCTTTTCGAGAGGGGCCCGGCTCTCGGCGGAAACGCAAAGACGTTTCGCTGGACCGTCGAAGGCGGCCACGCGGAGTCCCCCTTGCTCGTCGTTGCCTGGCCGCAGATGTATTACCACAACTACGAGTTGCTGCTGGGCGAGCTCGGCGTCGGAATAGAGCCGCTGCCGATCTCGTACTTCGTGCAGACCCCGGAGGGGCACTTCTGCCAAGATGGTCAGACAGCGGTACAAAAGCGCTTCGCCCGCGAGTTCAGGCGCTGGAAGAAGCTGGTTGCCTTCGTCACCAAGGTGAACGCGATCTTCTTGCCGAAGAACAAGCACGACTCGATGTACCACTTTTCGTATTTCAACCCGATGAATCTCATTCCGCTCTACTGGCTAGCGAGGCTCTTCGGGATCTCGAACGCCTTCTGGGACACGATCTTCGTTCCCATTCATTGCGCGAGCTTCATCACGACGTCGATGCGCGGCGTCCCTGCGGTGATCCTACCGTTGCTCGAAAGCATCGTGCCGCTCGAGGAACCCACGCAGATGGGCACCTGGCAAGGGCCGCCGCGTCAGGTATTCGATCGGATGACCGCGCCATTCGCAGACAAGGTGCACACCGACCACGAGATCACGAGCGTCAAACGTCGTAACGGGCGCTTCGTGATTGGAGACGCACACGGACGGACGTACGAAGCGGACAAGGTCGTTTTTGCCTGCGACGCGACCTCCGTGTTGAACGCGCTCGAGTCTCCGACCTGGTTGCAGAGGCTCCTCTTCAGCAAGGCGCAGTATGTCGACGATGTCGATCCGACGTTCGCGAGATTCGTGGTGCACTCCGACACCAGCATCCTTCCGGAGAAACATCGCCAGCGAATTCTCTCGGACTTCAACACGTACTCCGAGATCGATGAAGTGGGCGCGCTCGAGTGCACCTTCGTAATCTCGGCGCAGAATCCGAGCCTCAAGGACAAAGGCGTGCCTATGTTGGTGACCTTCAATTCGAAGAAGGCGATCGGCCAGGTTCAGAAACGCATCGAGCTACCCCATCCGACGCACACGATGTCGCTTCGGAACCTCCTCATCATGTCGATGATGCGCTTCCTGCAAGGGAAAGACGGTATCCATTACTGCGGCACCTTCACGACTCCCGAGGGAGGCCACGACCTGTCGTTCATGTCGGGGCTCGTTGCGGCCCACTCGATCGGAGCTCCATATCCGTTCTCGCGAGACAACCCCAACGCCGTCGCCGACTTCAACCAGATGCAACGGATGATGCTGAAAGCAGGGACCCGCCAGCCGCTCTAGAGGAAGATGCCGTACGAGCCGTCGAGGATCATCTGGATGCTCGCGTACAGCCCCCAGAGTGGGAAGACGAACCACATGGAGTTGCTGATGCCGACGAACAGCAGCAAGTCTCTGACCGAGTGTCCATGGTGACGGCCGTTGTTGAAGAACTGAAAGAAGTAAACAGCGGTTCCGTAGAACATCTGCCAGAAGATGATGACGCCGATGATTCCGAGGACGCGGGCCGGCATCAACTCGAACGTCATTCCAAACGCGAAAATCACCGCGGGGACGAGTGTCGTGAAACCATTTCCGACGTCGATGTTGTAACCGAACGAACGGCGGTCTGAATAGCCGGGATCGAATAGCGAGTAGCCTGACCAAATCCCGGTCCATTGGCAGGGCGCGAGCACTTTGAGCAAAGGGATCGGTCTCACGAAGATCTCGGCAACGCGCGTGAGCTCTCGCCCACGGTATGGTTCCTTAGTCGCTTCGTACTCAGCGTGAATCTGGTCTTGGCAGAAGAAGAGCGCGATCTCCCACCAGGCGATCATCACGTTGATCACCAAGAAGAATGCCAAGCCGATTTGGGTCGCGTTGTAGACACCGTGAACGCGCTGGTGCAGCCAGGTGTGAAACACGGTGCCGATGAGGACAACGGCTCCGACTACTGCTGCGGTCGGGATCGTGAGGCCTCGCGGCTGTGTAGTGGATTCCATCAACTTTCTCCGTAGCCAGATGCGGCCTCCGTACTATGATCCGCCCGGAGGCGCAGCAAATGAGTTCGGTGAAGCAGTTGGGATACTTGGTTTTCGAGGTGAGCGACCTCGCGGCATGGGAGCATTTCGGGGCCAAGGTTCTCGGCCTGGCGGTGGTCGATTCGCGCGGAGACTCGGGTTTTTCCCTGCGAATGGACGACTATCGGCAGCGCTTCTTCATTGAGCGCGGGTCCGCCGACGACCTCGCGGCGATCGGTTGGGAGGTTGAAGGGCCAGTTGAGCTCGAGGCGTTCGCACGACGCTTCGCGGAAGCCGGGCACGAAGTCACACAGGGCACAGCAGACGAAGCGGCCCGGCGAAACGTGGAGGCACTGATTCGCGTCAACGATCCAGCCGGCAACCCGAACGAGATTTTTTACGGTCCCAAGAAGACCGATGAGCCATTCGTTTCGGACGTTGTCCGATCGGGCTTCGTGGCTGACGAGCAGGGGTTCGGGCACGTCGTCGTCGCGGCGAAGGATCAGGATGAGCACGAAGCGTTCTACGCGTCGATGTTCGGGTTGAAGCTGAGCGACTACATCCGGTGCGAGTACTTCGGACACAAGATCGACGTCACCTTCATGCACGCCAACGCGCGACACCACTCGCTGGCCTTTGGGGGAGGGCAGCTCAAACGGATTCACCACTTCATGGTCCAAGCCAAGTCCATGGACGAAGTCGGGTTGTGCTACGACCGCTTTCTCTTTTCCGGCGGGATGGTCCACCAGACGCTTGGGCGTCATCCGAACGACAAGATGTTTTCGTTCTACGGGTACACGCCATCCGGCTTCCACTTCGAGTTCGGCTCAGGCGCCATCGAGATCGGTGAAGGCTGGGAGAGCACGACCCACGCCAAGGTGAGCGAGTGGGGGCACCACCCGCCACAGCTCCTCACAAAAGCGTACCGCCGCGCCAAGGAATCACGCGACGAGAAGGGTTGACTGGGCGTTGGACCAGCTCCCGCCCGTGCGCTAGAACACGTTCTACTCCGAGGTTTGAAGCATGGTCGTAGAAGCAGTTCCCGAAGGAAAATACGCCGATGTCGGCAGCGGCATCACGATGCACTTTCACGAGGCAGGCGGTGGCGATCGCGGCGTCGTCCTATTCGTGCATGGCAGTGGCCCCGGGGCGAGCGGCTGGAGCAACTTCAAGGGGAACTACCCGTTCCTCGCCGAGCATGGCTACCGGACGATCGTGCCCGACACGATGGGCTACGGCTATTCGACCAAGCCCGAAGAGGGAGCGTTCAGCCTCGACGATGTCGCCGCACAATACAAAGCGCTCCTCGACACGCTTGGCGTCGATCGAGCGATCGTGGTGGGGAACTCACAGGGCGGAGCGATCGCGATCACGATGGCGCTCAACTACCCGGACCTCGTCGAGAAGCTCGTCTTGATGGCCCCCGGAGGCCTCGAGGCACGAGAGACCTACATGGAGATGGAGGGCATCAAAGCGATGATTCGCGTCCTCTACAAAGAAGGCATCAGCAAAGAGACCATGCGAAAGGTCTTCACGCTCCAGCTGCACGACGAGTCCAAAATCACCGATGAGGTCATCGAAGAGCGATACCAAGTCGCCATGACCCAGCACAAAGACAACATCGCCCGCATCCGAGTTGCCAACCAGGAAGAACGGCTC
Source organism: Deltaproteobacteria bacterium (assembly GCA_041821485.1). Lineage (GTDB taxonomy): Bacteria > Myxococcota_A > Polyangia > Polyangiales > Houyiibacteriaceae > SG8-38. Next base: position 12,090 of record JBGUEF010000016.1, on the reverse strand, counting down.
TCCGAGATCCAGTGCCCAGTGCTCTGCTTCTGGGGCGCAAACGATAAGTTCTGCCCCTCGAGCGGCGCATCCAAAATCGCCACGCGCTGCGCCAACTCCCGTACGATGCTCATCGCTAGCTGCGGCCACTGGGTCATGGTCGAGTACGCCAAACTCTTCAACGAGCTCACCTTAAAGTTCCTCGCCAACGACCTAGGGTGAAAAAGGGGACTGTCCCCTTTTTCGAAGGGCTAATTGTTGGCTATGGCTTTTTCGACGGCTTCTAGGAGGCTTTTGCTGTAGACGCGGCCGGTTAGGTTCTTGCGTGCCTGCATTGCTGCGGCGTCCCAGGCCGCCTGGTGCGGCGTGGTATCGACTTCGATGATGCCACGTTTGACGAGGGATTCATACGCTCGCCCATCATCGCGTCGCGAGACCTTATCCGTGGCTCTCGCCGCCCGCTCACTGGTCTCCAACAAGACCTTCTGGTCGTGCTCGGTCAGCTCGTCGAACTTCTCCTTCTTGATGAACGAGCCGCCGACGATGATCCCGAAGTTCTGCTTGGCCATGTACTTGAGGCGCGTGTACCACTGCATACCGACTGCCAAGATCGCCGAGCAGGGCACTGTGTCGAGCATTCGCGTTTGAAGCCCGCCGTACACTTCGTTCGCTCCGACTCGAACGGGATTCGCACCCATGACACTGACAAACTCGGCAAAAACCGGATCGTCCTTCCATGCCCAAGGGCGCAGCGACTTCAGATCTTCCGGTTTGGCGAACTCCTCGATCGAAAAGATTCGGTGCTTCCCGGCTTCGCCCCAGTTCAACTGTACGAAGCCGTTGCTCTCGATCAGTTTGTTAAAGCGGTCGCTGAGCTGGGTCCGGGCCCTTTCGAGTTGCTCGTACTCGGTGATCAAACCCGGCGCAGTCAGCACCAAGACCGGTCGCGCCACCAATCCGATTCCGGTGGTCGACACTCCGGCTGCGTCCATCTGCCCCGCGCGAATCTTGCGGACGAAGTCGCGCTCATCGCCCTGACTTCCGCCGCCATAGAAGCGAAACTCGACCCGGTTTTCGGTTCCGGCCTTCAGGCTCCGGTTCCAAGCCTTCATGACCTTCATGAATGCCGACCCCGCAGGCGCGAGAGAGGCGAAACGGATGATGATCGGTGATGCCGCGTTTGCCTGCGGGACCGACATTGCGCCGGGCAGCAGGAAGGCACTCGCGGCGAGGAATGCGACGAAGACGGGTTTGATTTTGCTCATTGGTTTCTCGACGGAGGAAGCGGACACTAGCGCAATCGCCGCGGAGCGACACTCGTCTCCTCGCAGGATTTCCCTGGTCCGACGTCATTGCCCGTGGAGGGATTCAAGTTGGGCCGGTACCTACTTGTAGGTAGCGTCGCTTCGGATGAGCTTTGCGGCGCGATACCCGATCAGCATGCTCGGGGCGTTGAGGGCTGAGACCGGAGTCCAGGGGATCGTGGAGGCGTCCGCAATCCGCAGGCCAGTCACACCTCGCAGGCGAAGCTCGGGATCCACGGCGTGCGCTTCGCTCGTTCCCATACTGCAGCTGCCAGCGAAGTGATAAGTGGTGATTGTGTTCTTCCGGACGTATTTCGCGATGGACTCGTCGCTCTTCACGCGCTCACCGGGCATGAGCTCCTTGGCGCCCCATTCCGAAAGGCCGCTCGACCCGCCGATCGCTCGGGCGATCCTCACGCCTTTGATCATCGTTTCCATATCTTCCGGATGCGAGTAGTAGGCCGGGTCGATCAAGGCCTGGCAGCTCACGTCGGTCGACTGCAAGCGAAGGGTGCCGCGGCTCTTGGGTTTTCCGAGGATCAAAATGATGCCGAACATGTGGTCCGTGAACCGCTGCAGGGCGCCGATCTTGAAAGCCGCGCCGACCATGCTGCGAACCATCTGCCGCGACCGAGGGCCGTAGAGCGCGTGCGGGATCACCATGGGTGGAAGCATGCGTTGCATCATGTGCCGCATCGCCGAAGGAGCGGGCCAATACGTGTAGCAAGTGTCGCTTTGGGAGGCGGGCAGGTCGCTGTCCGTGTTCGTCCGGAAGAAGCTGTAGAGCTGGGGATAGAAGCAATCGATGTCGTTCTTCGCCTTGAAGAACACCGGCACATTCGGATGGTCGTGAAGTCGCTCGCCAACTGAGGGGCAGTCGGCAACGACCGGGATGTCGAATGCTCGAAGGTGCTCACTCGGGCCCACGCCCGAGAGCATGAGCAGCTTGGGGGTTTCGAGCGCGCCGGCGCATAGGATGACCTCTTTAGCGGCCGCGGCACGCTCGAGTGCGCCGTCGTGCTCGAACTCGACGGCTCGCGCGCGCTTCTCCGGAGTGAATACGACACGATGGGCGCGCGCGCCGGTGAGCACGGTGAGGTTCACGCGCTCGCCGGCATCCTTGATGAACGCCACGTATGAGCTTCGCCGAGCCTCGCCTTCGTACGACATCCACTCGTAGCCGATAGCGTTGCTCATGTTGCCGTCGTTCAGATCTTCTCTCAGGGTGAAACCGTGCTCCAGGGCCGAGGCGATGCAGGCTTCAGTCCACTTCGTCGCTGGGCGTCGGTTTGGCCGCAGCATCTTCTCGATCGCTTGGAAGTCGGCTTCGTTGTCGTCCCAGTGCCAGCCGTCCGGCCACTCGTCATAGTCCTCGCGCGACCCGCGCGTATAAACCATGGCGTTCACCGAGCCGCTGCCACCCATGACCGTGCCGGTGCCGGCGAAAGTCCGCTGATTGGCCGAGTGCGCCTGCGGCACGGTGAAGCGCTCACCCATCACGGCATCGTTGATGAAGGCCTCTTTGTAGTCCTTCGCGACCAAGGTTTCCGGGTGCTCTTCGGCAGCGGGCCCGGCTTCGAGCAGCAGCACGCGGTTGCTCGGATCACTGGCTAGCTCCGCGGCCACGATGCATCCGGCCGAGCCTCCGCCGACCACGATGTAATCGTACTCCTTCATCACTACTTTCGGCCCAAGAGCCTCAGGAAGCCGCGCCATCGTTGTGCGAGGCCTCTCCCGTAGATGAGCTCGATCACGCCGCTGAAGACGCCATAGTCCTTGTCAGCCACCGGGAAAACGCGGTTGGCCTGGTTCATCGGAACACGGTCGTCGATCACCGCCTTGATGTTGCACATCGAGCGCAGGCCCTCACGTCCGTTCATGCGTCCGTAACCTGAGGCTTTGACGCCGCCGAATGTCAGGTCTTGCGCCATGTACGTGATGCCGGCGAACTCGTTGATCGCGCTCATGCCGGCTTCGAGATCCGATGCGATCTTCCGGGCGCGGGTGCGGTCCTTCGAGAAGACCGAGGACGACAGACCGTAGGACACGCCGTTTGCCACCTCGACTGCGTTCGTGTCGTCGCGCACGCGCATGAGCAACATCACCGGTCCGAAAACCTCTTCTTGTGCAATGTCCATATCGGGTGTGACATCGGCCAAGATGGTGGGCTCGAAGTAGTCGCCCTTGTCGGTGAGCGTCCGCTTGCCGCCGGCCACGAGTCTGGCGCCTTGGGCGACTGCGCCGTCAACGGCTTTCTCGATCACGTCGAGCTGCAAGGGGGTGACAATTGCGCCGACATCGACCACGCCCTCACGGCCGTTGCCCTGCCGGAACCCGCCAACGAGCTCTGCGGCCCGCTTCTCGAAGCTGTCGTAAATGGAGTCGTAGACGAGAATTCGCTCGGAAGCGACGCAGTTTTGCCCGCAATTGATGTAGCAACCGGCGAGCGAGGCATGAACCGCCTGCTCGAGATCTGCATCGTCGCAAACGATGAAAGCGTCCTTGCCGCCGAGCTCCATGACCACCGGGATGACCCGCTCTGCGCTGGCCTCGACGACGCGCCGCCCGTTGTGTACCGAGCCTATGAAAAGAATCGTGTCTACAGCGGAGCGTGCAAGCGCGGCGCCGGTAGGACCATATCCCTGCACCGCCTGGATCAGGTCGGGGTTGTGTCCGGCTTGTCTAACGACCTCGCGGAGCGAGTCGACGAACTTCGCGCTCGACCATGCGACCCATTCGGACGGCTTGAGCACGATCGCGTTGCCTGACATCAGCGCTGGGATCAACGGATTGACGATGTTCTGAAAAGGGTAGTTCCAAGGAATGATCGCGGCGACGACACCGAGAGGGTGGTATTCGAGGCGCGCCTTCTTGTGCATCAGCAAGCCGGCGGAGACGCGCTCAGGGCGAAGATGCTTCTCGCCATTCTTGATCATCCATCGAAACTTCTCGCAGGTCGGCCAGATCTCCCCCATGAGTGCGTTCTCGCGCGTCTTGCCAGAGTCGCGCTGCACCGTGAGACAGATCTCGTCCTTCTCGTCGACCGTGTATGCGAGCAGCTGACGCAAGACTTCGCGGCGTTCCTCGAAGGAGGTCGTGCGCCACTCCTTCTGCGCGATCTTCGCGCGCGCAACCGCGGCATCGACATCCTCGGCGGAGTCGATTGGCACGTCGCCAAGGGGCTCCCGTGTGGCGGGGTCGACGCATGGAATATGGGTCGGTTGCTCGATCGGCTCAGATTGCCGCTCTATCGAAATCGGAATTGACATTCTGATTTTCGCCTTTATCATTCCGACCCACACGTGTCAACGACTGCCTCCACTGCGAAAGCTCAGGAATCCCTGAGGGATAAGAAGCGCGAGCTCTACCGGGGGGCTGTTCTCGACGCGGCTGAGCGAGTGTTCGGCGAGGTGGGCTACGAGGCCACCAAGGTAAACCGGATCGCCGCCGAGGCAGGCGTTTCGCTCACCACGCTTTACAGCGTCCTGCCCTCCAAGTGGGAGATCTACCGTGCGGTCAACCGCCGGCGGTTGAACGAGGTCATGAGCCTCGCCCAGGGCATGTTCCAGCGAGACGCGACGTCGCTCGAGACCCTCATTGCGGCCACTCGGATGCAACTCGCTTTCTTCATGAGGCATCGGGACTTCACCAAGATGCAGCTCAAGGAGGTCACGGCCTGGTCTACCATTGAGCTCCTGCGAAGCCCGGAACAGATCGAAGCACTGGGTGCAGGTTTGGAGCTTTCTGCAAATCTGTTCCGGCAGGGCATCCAAGACGGATATCTCATCGATGATGATCCCGAGCTCATGGCGAGGATGGTGATCGCATCCCAGCAGGTGAGACTGGCGATGTGGATGGATCGCGGATGCAAAGAGGATCCTGACCGCGTCGCCGACGCCGCCCTTCGGCATCTACTTCGGAGCTACTGCAAGACCGAGCACCTCGCATCGGCGCTCGCTGCCGCTGGTCTGGAGGATGCACCATGAGCGTTCCGTTTCACGAACTCAGGGTCTCCGCAGTGATTTGCGAGACGCCGGAGTGTTCTTCCTTCGAGCTCGCGGTGCCTGAAGAGCTCGAGGAGGCATATCGCTACAAGGCAGGTCAGCACCTCACTTTCAAGCTTCCCTGGGACGACTTCACAGTAACCCGCTGCTACTCGCTGTCGAGCTGCCCAGATCTCCGAGAACCCCTGAAAATCGGAGTGAAAAGAGTCGAAGGCGGGCGGATCTCGAATTGGTTGATCGACAACCTGAAGGCCGGGGATTCGATCATCGCAAGTGTGCCCGAGGGCCGTTTCGTCCTCGATCCCGCTACCCGATCGGGGGCGCCACTGTTCCTGTTTGCGGGCGGCAGCGGGATCACACCGATCATTTCCTTGCTCAAGAGCGCGCTCACCATCACCAAACGGCCGATCACGCTGCTCTACGCCAACCAGACCCGCGAGTCGGTGATCTACGGGGAGGAGCTCCGACAACTTGCCGCCGCACATTCGGAGCGCCTGCTCGTTCACCATCACTTCGACGCGGAGGGTGGTTACCTCACGCCGGCTCAAGTGCAGGCACTCCTCCACCTCACCGACATCGCCGAGTTCTACATCTGCGGGCCCGAACCCTTCATGGAACTCATCGAGAACACCCTCGGCGAAGCCGGGGTGCACGACGAGCTCGTTTACATCGAGCGCTTCGTTTCACCTGCGGACCCCGATCGTGTCGAGATCGATGCAGTCGATGCGGCGTCTCTCGAAGCGCCCGACACCTTCAGCCTATGGCTCAACGGCCGTTCTCGCACGGTTCCGTACCTGAAGGGCAGGACCCTTCTACAATGCGCACAGGCCGCAGGCTTGCAGCCGGCGCACTCCTGCGAGTCAGGGTACTGCGGCTCCTGCATGGCACACGTAAACAGTGGCAAGGTCCACATGCGGACGCACGAAGCGCTGTCTGAGCGGGACATCGCTCGCGGCGTTGCGCTCCTTTGCCAAAGCGTTCCGGCCAGCCGCGAGCCACTCGAGCTCGACAGCGATTCGACGTCTTTTCGTGCGGCATCAGCCGTGAAATCCTCTTACAGCAAGCGCGCATCCCGGTTGGCCGGCGTGGCCGTGTTCGCGTTCATGGTCGCAGGGACGCTAGTTCTCAGACTGGTGCCATAGGTGGTAATATGACTCCCCGAGAATCCGCATGAAGATCTTGTACGTCATCCTCGTTAGCTACGCGTCCGCGGGTCTCGCGCAGGCAGTGCTCCTGTATGCCTATCGGTCCAAGAACGCGCAGCAGTACATGATCAGCGACGACGCGCACCGCTCCAAGAGCGACCGCGAGCTCTATTGGAGGGTCGCTCTGAACATCGGCGTGTCCATCACACTGATCTTCTCGGTGATGTTCGGCCTAGGCGAGTATCTCTACTACGACCACGCGGTGCCCGCCTGGCGCTACGTCCTCGAGGCGGTGACCGTCGTTCTACTCTACGATTTCGGGTACTACTTCATGCATCGCTACCCGTTCCACGAATGGAAGATTCTGCGCGGCGTTCATTCGGTTCATCACGCCGCGAGGAACCCACGGCAGATAGATAGCCTCTTGCTGCATCCGGTGGAAACGATCCTTGGCCTCGGGCTGTTCTTTGGGTCGGTGGCCCTGGTCGGTGGCGTACACATCTACACGCTAGGCGCGCTCTTCACGACGTACACCGCGCTGAACATTCTCAATCACGCCGGCATCGACTTCCCGCATTTCCCTTTCAAAACCTTGGGTGTTCTTGCCGCGAAGCACGATCGGCACCATCACAGCATGCTCTCAGGCAACTATGCGTCGATCACGCCGTTGCCGGACATCATCTTTGGCACTGTGGAGTAGTTCATGACCGTTAGTTTGGTAACAGGAGGCTGCGGCTTCGTGGGCGCCGCGATTGCGCGAGCGCTCAAGGCACGCGGTGACGAGGTCATCGTGCTCGACTTGGTGCCCGAGTGCCCCGTCGAAGGCGTGGACTACCGTCGCGTCGACATCACCGACCAAGCAGCGGTCACCGAAGCCTGCCGCGGCGTCGACACGGTCATCCACAACGCCTCGATCGTTCACACCAAGCAGAACAAGCAGGACGTGATTTGGGCGGTGAACCTCGGCGGCACCGAGAACATGCTCGAGGCGGCGCGGGCAAACAACGTACCGCGATTCATCTACATCAGCTCCGGGAGCGTCGTCTACGAGGGCAAGGACATCGAGAACGGCGACGAGAGCCTGCCGTATTCATCGATCTCGCAAGCGCCCTACGCGGACAGCAAGATCGAGGCGGAGAAGCTCGTCCTCGCGGACAACGGGAAGGGCGGTATGGCGACCTGCGCGCTCCGGCCCCACGTGGTCTTCGGCCCGGGCGACAATCGCTTCATGCCTACCCTCTTGGCGAAGGGTCGCAAAGGGCAGCTCAGGGTTCAGATTGGGCGAGGCATTTGGCTCTCCGACTACACCTACGTGACCAACATGACCGATGCGGTCCTGCTCGCCGACGAAGCGCTCGCCAAGGGTGGCTTGGATAGCATCGCTGCAGGCCAGGCCTACTTCATCACCAACGGAGAGCCGATGCCGTTCTGGGACTTCATTCGCAAGGTCGCCGCGCGCCTCGGCTTCCCTCCGATCAAGTACCGAGCACCCAAGTCACTGATCTATGCGATTGCGGCGGTCAAAGAAGGCATCGACACCCTCAAGGGCGGCACCCTCAACGCAGAGGACGGCATGACGCGCTTCGCCATCCGCTACATGTGCACCCACCACTACTTCAGCATCGAGAAGGCGCGCCGCGAGCTCGGCTACAACCCCGCCGTCTCCGTGGACGAAGGCATCGAGCGTACGTGTCAGCATCTGGAAGCGATTGGCGCCGTCTAACAAGAATCTGCCCGCGGGGACCTGCTTAGGCGTGTAGGTATCCGAGCCACGTCGACAGTTAATTACAATTTTCTTCATCCCTTAGGTTTAGTTTCGTTCTCGGGTCCTGCTCACTGGTTTGCCGATAAAAACCCACTTGGCGGTAGGCAATGCGGTAAAACGGCGGGGTTGCTGCAGGGGCGCCAGCTGATAAAGAGCCTCGCGTTCGGGGGCTTTCGAACCAGTCGGGGGCGAGTCGAGTGTCTAACGAGATTGTCATCCTACTCATCGCGTGCGGCGTCCTCATCGCGATGGGGGCGCTCGAGCTGATCGTGCATCGCAGGCGGCTCGCGCGGATTCCGATTCGGATCCACGTGAACGGCACGCGCGGCAAGACCAGCGTGACGCGGCTCATTGCGGCCGGGCTTCGAGAGGCAGGCCTACGCACCGTGGCCAAGACCACGGGCACGGTGCCTCGCTTCATTCTGCCGAACGGTCGCGAAGTGCCCGTGTACCGCCCTGGAGGCGCGAACGTCATCGAGCAGAAGCAGGCGGTCACGATGGCTGCCGCGCAGCGTGCCGAAGCGCTCGTCGTCGAGTGCATGGCGCTGCAGCCGTCTCTTCAATGGCTATCTGAGTCCAAGCTCGTCCGCGCGACTCACGGCGCCATTACCAACGCGCGTCCGGATCACCTCGATGTGATGGGCCCGAGCGAGGAAGACGTCGCTCGCGCGCTTGCCGGGACGGTCCCAGTCGCTGGGGTGTTCCTGACCGCCGAGCGAAAGCACCGTGCGTTCTTTCAGCAGGTCGCCGAGGACCGAGGGTCTCGCTTCCATGCGGCCGAAGAGATTAGCCAGCCGCTCACGACCGAGGACGTCGAGGCCTTCCCGTACCTCGAGCATCAGGACAACGTCGAGCTCGCCCTCGCGGTTTGCGAGGAGATCGGAATCGACAACGAAACCGCGCTCCGCGGCATGTGGCGGGCCAAGCCCGACCCCGGCGCGATGACCGAAACCAGGGTCGAGTTCTTCGGCCGGCACGTCATCTTCGTCAACGGCTTTGCCGCCAACGATCCCATCTCGACCCGTTACATTTGGGAACAGTCATTGCGCCGGCACCGTGAGCTCAAACGGCGCATCGCCGTGTTCAACTGCCGGTCGGACCGGGCCGATCGCTCCGAGCAGCTCGCCGCATCGTATGCAGGATGGACGCAGGCCGACGAAGTCGTTCTGCTCGGCACCGGGCAATACATCTTCGCCCGCGCCGCGGTGAAGAACGGGCTCGACCCGACACGATTGGTTTTCGTCGACCAGGATCACCCGGCCGACATATTCGAGATTCTGCTTGGCATCGCCGAGTCCTCAGCCCTGGTCATGGGGCTCGGGAACATCGCGGGGCCAGGATTGGCACTGGCGGAGTACTTTGCCAATCGGGGGATGGATCATGCCAGAGATTGAGTTGTTGACCCTATCGATCGGGCTCGGCCTTGCGGCCAGCCTTCTCTATGGCGAGCTCTTCGGACTTGCAGCCGGGGGCATGGTCGTCCCAGGCTATCTCGCCCTCTACATGAACAAGCCGGTCGACGTCGGGCTGACCTTGCTCGCCGCCCTCCTGACCTTCGGATTTCTAAAGGGGGTGTCGCAAATCGCCATCGTCTACGGCCGTCGGCGGACCGCGCTCACCATCATGATCGGTTACCTCGTTGGGCTGTCCTTCCGGATGTGGCTCGACAGCCAGATCACGCCGTTTTCCGAAGGCGCCATCATCGGCTTCATCATCCCAGGGCTGATCGCGATTTGGTACCAGCGCCAGGGCGTGCTCGAGACGACGCTGAGTCTCGTCACGGCGGCGATCCTCGTTCGCATGATCTTGGTTGTGTTCATGGGAGACGTAGCGATATGAGGGGGATGTACTGGAAGCCCGAGGGCGCATCGCAGGTGCAGCGTGCGCTGGTCGCGGCCCTCGCAGTCGTCGGCCTCGTCGCGGTCGAGGCGTTCCCGTCGGAGGAGCAGCAGCCCTACTACGCGGAGAAAATGCTCGCCGCGCGAAAAGCACAAGACGCGTTGGAAGTGATCCGAGACGCATCCGAGCGCAGGGGCCTTCCCCTACGTCCCAAGACAGATCCATCTGCCTCCCGAATGATCGGAGAGGTGCTTTCCCCGATCACGAGCGGCAGTGGAAGCTTGGTGTCCAAGCAAACTTCGGTGAACCCGAACTTCGCCGCTGTCGTGGTCCAATGGCTCAAGGACCTGCGAATCAAGAGCGGCGATGTGGTGGCCGTAGGGGTTTCCGGTTCTTTCCCCTCCATGAATGTCGCGGTCTATTCGGCGCTCCATGAGCTCGGTATCGAGCCCATCATCATTTCGAGCACCGCAGCCTCGCAGTGGGGCGCCAATGATCCCAATTTTACCTGGCTCGATATGGAAGCCGCCTTGCGGAAGAACGAAGTCTTCCCGTACAAGTCTGTGGCTGCCTCTCTCGGAGGCGTTGGGGACGACGCGATCGGGCTGACGAAGCGCGGCCGTCGCATGCTCGAACGCGCGATCGAGCGCAACGAGATGACGCTCCTTGCGGACATCGAACCGGAGAAAGTAAGAACGAAACCCGACGCAGTGGACGGCGAGGAGGGGCAACCGGCCGCGAATTTAGCGCTCGTCGACCAGGACCGGGTCCGCGAGCGAATGCGCGTTTACTATGAAAAGGCCGGCGATCGAACGATCAAAGCTTATGTGAACGTCGGTGGCGGCACGGTGTCGGTCGGCACGAAGGTGGGGAAGCGCAAGTTCATGCCCGGCGTCAACCTCCGGCCGCCCAAGGGCATCGAGGAGATGCCGCCTTCGGTGCTCGGCGCTTTCCTCGAGACGGGCGTGCCTGGCATTCACCTGACCCGGATCATCGATCTTGCCGAGGAGTACGGCCTCGAGATCGCGCCCCGGATCATGCCAGAGGTCGGGACGGGCGACGTTTTTCAGAAGCGTCAGCCGAATCGCTGGCTTGCTGGCATCGTGTTGGCCCTGATCCTGCTGTCGCTTTTCGTGGCCGCCAGGGCCCCCTGGGGCACTCGCATGCTGCGCACCACGATTCCCCCAGAGAGCATCGTGCCGCCCCCGCCGCGAGTTCCGAGCGGGTTTGCGCCGCGCGTAGACAAGAGTGATGGCAACGGCACCGCCACGGATCCTCCCTAAAATTGATGGCTCCACGGACTGTGCTATTTCGATTGAACTTGGAGGTCCTCATGCTTCGTTATTCGCCCTTTGTACTTCTCATTACTTCTTCGCTGTTCAGCCTTAGCTGCGCCGACGACACGGTCGTCCAAACCGGCTCGATCGAGGTCCAATGGGATAGGAGCGCGATCGACGTCTTCGAGGCGGCTCAGACGTTTAGCGTCATTACGGCAGATCTCGTCGACCCGCCGCTTGACCTCGATGAGAACGAAATGGCCTTCAACGACATGGTCAACGGGCTCATCGTCGAAGCGATGCAGAAGGAGCCAGTTTGCCTGACCCTCGTTCCACCCGGGGACGCGGCTGAGAACCCACCAGACCTTTGGGCGGCGAACGGACTCGCTCGGACGACGGAAGGCGGCTACTACTATCAGTGCGTCGCTGGTTGGGTGTGGGGCTTCTTTGGATGGTACTGGGACTCCTGCGCGTATTGGCGTCCGACCTACGTCGAATGGGACGTGGGCAGCATGCTCATTCCCGTACTTCCGCCGCCGGCCGAAGGCGAGGACCCGGCGCGGATCTTCAACGGCCTTGCACAGTCGGTCATCGGGACAGGTCAGGACGCAGAAGCGAAGGTCCGCTTCGCCGTGGACGCGATCTTCCAGCAGTGGCCGGATCCGCGTACCTGCACAACCCCGTAAAGTCGACCCCGTAAAGTCGACGCTTTGCGTCGTCCACGAGGCTGCGCTCCTCAGTTGTGGGAGCGGCGGTGTCGGGGTTTGCGGCGGTGCT